>JAZQJN010000206.1:0-7090 GCA_045541655.1 Acutalibacteraceae bacterium | reverse complement strand
AAGAATCTCAGTAATTAGGTTTATAAAGCATAATTTATGCCCTTGCCAATTTCTTGGCGAGGGCATTTTCTTTTTTGTTGCAATTCTTTTTGGAAACAGATATAATGTAATTATATTTCAATAATAAATCTATTTATATGGAGGTAATTATGGATCGCACTATAATGCAATGTATTTGTGTCAGAACGGATTTTTTTGAAAAGTATTATTCTGTACCTGGTAATGTTCAAGCTGAAGTTGATGATTTTATCAGCAAGATGCACTCAATTGGAGAGCAATCTAAAGATGCTCAGGATTTTGAAACTAAATTTGCAGAAAACGGCTTGCAAAATGTCCTAAATTCATTGTTATCTCGTTGCACACCTAAACCCTATAAAATGACAAAAGAAGAAAAAGCGGTGGCTAAAGAAACGGCAAAGAAAATATTTGAAGAAGATCGCTCACGTATTCTAAAAGAAGGTGTAGAAGAAGCAATTGATTATTCGTCGGTAATGGCTGAAGAGGAACTAATGGCTCTAAAACGAAAGGCAATGATCGAAGCCGGAGTATACGATGAATATACACGGGCATCAAACGCCATTGATATGATTAAAGATCCTAAAGGTTTCTTCAAAGGTTTGTTTCGAATGAATAAATAATAGTAGTATCTTGCCATTTTCTTTTCAAATTTTTCACATAGAATTAACCCCTTTCATTAGACTCTTTTGTCTAACAAAAGGGGTTAACTTTATACTGAGGTGAATATTTTTTATAAAGTACGATATTTTGGACATATAATGTGGTATTTTGTATTCAAGAGGTGAGATAAATGGGCTTATTCATTTTGTTGACGCCATAAGCAATATTGGTCTGCTTGTTAACGAAGATCAGGAACTTCCGCTAATGTGTCCTCATTGCAAAACAAAAGCACCCCTGAAAAGTATATTTTGCAGCAATTGCGGCAAGAAAATTTGTAAACAAAAACCTCGGATACATATCCGAGGTTTTTGTTTACAAATATATTATTTTTCATATTCATTCCAACCGTTGGAAGATGTTTTTTTACCGTCGTTGGTTATCCACAGGGCTTCGGTATTTTGGAGGGAGTTAATCAAGGTTTTTCCATCATCCACATTCATACAAAACAGTGCGGTGGAGAGGGCATCCCCTAATGCTGCATCATCGCATATTACCGACACCGACAAGTATTCATCACTTGGCATAAGGGTACTGGGATGGATAATATGGTGAAATTTTTTGCCATCCACTGTATAAAACCGCTGATAACTTCCGCTGGTTACCACCGACTTTGTGTCAATGTTAAGGTATGCGGAATAATCTCCGTTTTCGGGATTTTCAATTCCTATGGTCCACTTTTTACCGTCTCCCCTATTCCCTATTGTGCAGACACTTCCGCCCACGTTTAAGAGATATCCGGTAATGCCCCTTTCTTTGAGGTTGTCTATTACACACCGGGTTGCATATCCTTTTGCGATTGCACCCACGTCCAAGGTCATTTCGGGGTCTAAAAGGGTAACGGTATTATTCTCTTTATCTATCACCATTTTTGCAATATCGGTATGCGTTGCCGCCTCTTTAAGGGCATCCATTGGAGGTAAAGTGGCGGTGTCGGGGTTTTTATTTCCATTTTCACGATATTGGTGCCAGAGGGACAACACACTTCCCATAGCGATATTCATAACGCCATTAGTTTTATCAAACATTTCTTTAGAATAAAGAAGCATATCTATAATGGCTTTATCCACCGTTACAGTTTGATGCTCGCCATTCACTATTTTATTTATGGTATGGATATTATTAATACCCTCAAACTCATCATAAATAGAATATAGTTTATGATATCTCTCAAATTGAGCGATAATTTCGCCTGCGGTGGTATCAAAAGCATCTTTACTATTTTCGTATCCCGTTATTGTTATAACGGTATCAAAATAGTCCATTGTAGTGGTTGTATATTTATTCTTTTTTGTGTTTTCAGCACATCCGCAAAGCATAACGCTAAAGATCAGCAATACGGTCAGTACCAGACAAAGATTTTTCTTCATTTTCATTTAATTCATAATCTTTTCGGGGATTTTCTTAATAAGCAAAGAACCACAAAATCCTATGAGAATTCCTGCCACTGTACCCGTTACGGTGAGTATGGCGAGATAATAAAAAAGTTCAGTGGTTTCGAGCAACAACATTGCCGTTAATATCTGCCCTACGTTGTGGGCAACTCCCCCTGCTACGCTTACTCCTACTGTGGAGAATATATTTATCTTACGGAGAATTATCATAACAACAAGACTTAATATTCCGCCTGCTATACTATATAGTAAGGATACTGTATTACCAAAGAGAAGGCACTGGAGTACTATTCGCAAAAGGGATACTGCTATGGCACTTACAGGTCCTTTTTTATAGAGCAAAAAGATAATTATTATATTGGGGAGTCCTATTTTAATTCCGGGAATTGCGGGGAAAATCGGAGGCAATATGACCTCGATATAGGCAAGTACAAGGGCTACCGCCACACACACCCCCAAAAAAGCGGTGGTTTTTGTTTTATTCATTCTTCCACCCCTTTATATTACAGCATCGGGGGTGTTTGCTTCCCCTTTAACAACGGTTACAACCACACGATTGGGCAAACAAACGATACTTTGTCCGTTACGATATATAGGTGAATGGTCAACACATATTCCATCGGGACAGGTGGCGGTTTCTACATACGCTTTGCCATCATTTATAACGAGGCGATTACGGTTTTCGCCAACACAAATATCCTCGATAATATTTTGAGATAATGGATATTCTTTATAAAGTTTTCCGTCAACGGTAACCTTAACGGTATCCCCAATATCTCGAAGCACAAACAAATATAGCATTGATAACGTTGCAACCAAAACAAGGCATACTATTAAGATAATATCGTTTCGGATTTTTTGTTGTTTAGTGGTTTCTTTCATATCACTCTAAAATGATTTAAGGCAAGCGGTGGGACAAGCATCCACACAAGCACCGCAGTTTGTGCATTTACTGTAATCAATAACTGCCAAGTTATTAATTACAGAAATCGCCTCATTGGGACAGGTCTTTTCACATTTTTTGCAACCGATACAGGCATTTTTACATACCTTTTTTGCATCGGCACCCTTTTGTGTATTACTGCACATCAGAATAGTTTTGGTGCTTCTGGGAAGAAGTTCAATAATGTTTTTAGGGCAAACTTCGGCACAGTTTCCGCAACCTACACAAAGGGAATAATCTACACGGGCAATCCCGTCGGCAAGGCATATTCCGTTTTCGGTGCAAGCATTGGCACAGTCGCCGTATCCTAAACATCCAAACTTACAGGAGTTATTACCGCCAAAAAGCATTGATGCGGCTGCACAGGTAGTAACGCCATTATACTCTGCCGTTTTTTGTGTTGCCCCACAGGTTCCGTTACACTTAACGAATGCAACAACATCTGCAACCTCTCCTGCATCCACACCCAAAATTTCACCAAGTTTGTTGGCAACGGTTTGGGCACCGGGGGTACAAAGATTAGGTTTTGCTTTTCCATCTGCAAGGGCGGCGGCATAATCATCGCATCCTGCATATCCGCAGGCACCACAGTTAGCACCGGGGAGACATTGGCGGATTTCTTTCTTTTTAGGATCTTCTTCAACCGAAAAGAGATGTGAAAACACAAGTAACAAAATTCCTGCTATCAACGCTATGGCGAGCATCACAAGAAATGAAATTAATATATCCATTTTTCGACACCTCTTATTTTAAGCAAAAATGTTTTCGACAATACCGCTGAATCCCATAAATGCAAGGGAGATAAAGGAGGCGGCAATAAGGGTTACTGCAAGTCCCTTGAAGGGAGCGGGAATATGGGCGTCATCAATGCGGGAACGAATCCCTGAAAACAGCACCATAGCAAGTAAAAATCCAAGACCGCATCCTAAAGAACTTACCATTGATTCAAGGAAGTTATATCCGTCAATTATGTTGTTGATAGTAACACCAAGCACCGCACAGTTGGTGGTTATAAGGGGAAGATACACACCAAGTCCTTTATATAATGCGGGAGAAAACTTTTTAAGAAGTAACTCAAGCATTTGAACGAGGGACGCGATAACAAGAATGAACACGATATTTTGTAAATATCCTAAATTCAGGGTATTGAGAACGAAATACTGAATAGGCCAGGTTACTGCGGTTGCAATAAGCATAACCGCCGTTACGGCTACACCCATTCCCACCGCTTGGTCAAACTTCTTCGAAACACCAAGGAAGGGACAAATTCCAAGGAATCGGCTGAGAACGTAGTTATCTACCAAAACGGAGGAAAGAAGGATTACAATTAAAATCTTCAAGGTATCCATTAGTTCTCAACTCCTTCCGTTTGACATACACCCTTTTGGCAGGTTGATGCCAAGGGGCATCCTTCACAAGAAAAGGATTTTTTGGTGGGTGCTTTACCCTTGGTAACAACGTAGATAAGGGCTATCAAAAGTCCAAAAACAAGGAGTCCACCGGGGGCTTTGGTTAAAAATTCTATTTTGTATTCTTCCATAAAAGGAATAGCGTTTCCTGCAAAAGTTGCGGCACCGAACACCTCTCGGATAAATGCCATAACGGTAAGTGCAAGGGTAAAACCGAGACCCATCCCCACACCGTCAAGGGCAGAATGGATAACGGTATTCTTATTTGCAAACATTTCGGCACGTCCTAAAATTATACAGTTTACCGTTATTAAATCGAGGAACACACCGAGGGTTACGTAAAGGTCGGGCATAAATGCCTGAACAAGCATTTTTACAATGGTGACAAATCCTGCGATAATTACGATATAACAAGGGATACGCATACTTTCGGGGATTATCTTACGAAGCATTGAGATAAATATGTTTGAGCAAACAAGAACCGCCAATGCGGCAATACCCATACCGAAGGCACCATCCACAGTTTTGGTGGTTGCCAAGGTGGGACAGGTGCCAAGAACAAGTACCAAAACGGGGTTTTCTTTAATAATTCCGTTTAGCAAAACGGAAAGGGAAGTTTTTTCCTTCATTATTTGGCACCCCCGTTTTCTTTAACTAAAACAGCAACAGTGTTTACTGCATCAATAACGGCATCCTTATATGCCTCTGTGGTTTTAGTAGCACCTGCTACAGTATCTACCGAATCAATATCTTCATTATTCTTATTGACAAAATTTTGTCCATATGTTTTTTCTGCTCCCAAGGTTTCGTTGGAAGACAGACACACGGTTCCTGTTACGATACCGTTTACATCCACACCGCACATAATTACCATATTGGTACCATATCCTGAGGTGGTAAGTTTTATAACGTATCCAGCCCCTCTGGTTTCTTTATAAACCTCGGTAACCTTTTCGGGAAGTGTAAGGGCGGAGATATCTATCATCTCAAAGTTTGCACCTTCAGGCATAACCTCTTTTAATGCATCGTTGGTGGCTTTTTTATTATTCTCTTCGATAATGGGTGCGGTGAAATAGTTGGTGGTTGCAAGTAACAAGGTCATTACAGTACAAATAGATATAAAAACGAGAAGATTCTTTATGTATGTTTTCATTACTGCTTACCTCCCTCTGTAAACACCCTGCGTTTTGTCCAGTTGCATATGTAGGGAGTAAGGATATTCATAAACAAAATAGCAAAGGAAACACCGTCGGGATATGAACCGAAATATCTGATAATTCCTGTGAGAAGTCCGCATCCTATACCGAATATTATCCTTCCCCAAGGTGTTTGCGGTGAGGTGGTATAGTCGGTTGCCATAAAAATAGCACCGATGAACAATCCACCCGACATTGTAAGGGAAAGGGCGGTATCTACATTGAATCCTTCCATAAAAAGAGAGAAGATAAACACAACTCCGATAAAGGTAACGGGTATGTGCCAAGAAATCACACGGCGAACAAGGAGATACAATCCACCGATAACCAATGCCAATATACTTGTTTCACCAATGGCTCCACCGTGTTTTCCCATAAACAGATCAAAAACAGAGGGTAAGGTTTCGGCGGTGAGTGGGGTGGCTGTTGCCACGGAATCTACAGGAAAAGCGGGGGTTGCCAAGGTGCTGAAGGCAATAAGCATAAATACACGGGCAGTAATAGCCGGATTAACAAGGTTTTTGCCTATTCCACCAAACAGACACTTTACAACCACTATTGCAAAGAAAGAACCTACTGCACACTGCCAAAGAGGGATATTGACCGAAAGGTTAAGGGCGAGTAATAAGCCGGTTACAACGGCGGATAAATCGAATATAGTTTGGTCTTTTTTAACAATAAGGTTAAAAAGTGCTTCGAATACTACCGAACTAAGCACACACACCAAAACTACCAAAAGGGAACGCCATCCAAAGATTATCGTTCCTGCTATAGTGGTGGGAAGCAAGGCAATAACCACATCCCCCATAATTTTTGTGGTGGAATTTCCACTATGTATATGGGGAGAAATTGCTAACTTGGTTAATGAACTCATTATTTACTTGCCTCCTTCCTTGATACTTCGTTGAGAAATTGTTTTGACAGTTTATTAATTTGAACTAAGGGGCGGTTGGCGGGACATACAAAACTGCAACAACCACATTCCATACAGGACATTACCGACAATGCTTTGAGTGCATCTGCATCCTTTTTCTCAAAAGCGTCGGCAATATTAAGAGGTGCAAGCGAGAAGGGACAGGTATTAAGACAAGTACCGCAACGAATACAGGCGGTAGTTTTAGGAAGTTTTGCCTCCTTTTCGGTCAAGGCGAGTATAGCGTTGGTATTCTTGATAATAGGGGTATCGGTGTTTTGTACGGTAATTCCCATCATAGGACCACCATAGATAAGTTTTACCGGGTCACATTTAAGTCCACCGCAAAACTCAAACAAATCATTAAATGAGGTTCCGATAGGTGCAACAACGTTTTGAGGATTATTCACGCATCCGCCCTCTACCGTTACGCATTTTTCTACAAGGGGCATACCCGTTGTGAGATATGCACCGATTGCGGCAAGAGAGGTACAGTTAAGAACCACACATCCAACATCAATGGGAAGTTTGCCTGCCAAAATTTTGCGTCCTGTGGTATG
>JAZQJN010000205.1:0-6672 GCA_045541655.1 Acutalibacteraceae bacterium | reverse complement strand
TTGAATTTCTGAATCTTCAATTTCTATCGTTTCTTCCACCTCAACAGTTTCTTCCATTACCTCTTCATTTTCAATATCGTTCATTTCTTTTTTGCTCAATTTATTCACTCCATTAAAAAGATTTTATTTAAGAACACTTGCCTTAATTTGATTTTCGGTTAATGTTGCAATATATTTGACTATGGGAAGAATTTGACAATAATTCATTCTTAAAGGTCCTAAGACACCAATTTTGCCCGACGCTGTGTTAGATATTGAATATTTTGCAGTAATAAGTGCAGTATCTTTCAACACACGATTGTCAGTTTCGCTGCCAAACGCCACCGAGAGGTCATCGCTTGTGGAATTCAACATATCGCAAACATTCTCTCGGCGAGATAAAAATGTAAGGACTTCTCTAATTTCGGCAGTGGAAAAATCTCTGTAAAATAGTAAGTTAGATTGACCTTCAAGTCTAATTTTAGGATTCATCGTTTCCTTAACAATCTTTTGAAAACACTCCATAAGGGGTGCGAAAGACAAGGAATACATAGCATACTTTGAAATAAAACATTGAATTGATGCCGGAGATATATCTGACGTTAATTTTCCGCCAAATTCCTCATTTATCGCCTTAATAAAAAGATTTAAACCACCCTTAAGAAATGGCATATCACTCTTACAAACGCAACTGTTCATTATATCATTGGATGTAAGCACCGCTATAACGTTAAGTCCGTTACCCATAGGGATTAGTTCAACACGTTTAATCTCATTTTGTGTATCGTAGGGAGTAGTTATAACAGCGGTACATTTTGTAACCTCAGCAAGAACCGCACAAATGTCATACACAAACTTTTCAATATCCCCCATAAACAATGGAATCATTTTTTCTATTCTTTGCTTAGTAACATCATCAAGTTGAATATCGTTTATATTTCGCTCAACAAAGAATTTATATCCATTACTTGACGGAATACGTCCTGCCGAAGTATGGGGTTGAAGTAAATATCCCTTTTCAATAAGTTCTGCCATTTCATTACGAATAGTTGCTGTAGAGCAGGAATTACTAAGCAAATCACACACTGCTTTTGAACCAACCGGTTCCCCTGTTTTCATAAACAACTGGACAATACCGTCAAGTATGTCTTCTTGTCGTTTAGAAAGTGTCATATAATTCCTCCTCCCAAAGAGTTTTAGCACTCAATACACCCGAGTGCTAACAAGACATAATTTAACATATCAGTATATGTTTGTCAATAGTATTTTAGCAAAATTTTCAAATATTTTTTGACTTTCTTTGACTTTCACTGCAAAAAAATTTAAAAAATTGGTATTTTTTTGAAAAAAACTCTTGCAATTTACAACGAATAGTGGCAAAATATAATATCATATTCAATATGTGGTGGAGGTATTAAAATGAAACATCAATTAGCGATTGTTCTTAACCTTGGTGGTCCTCATGCACAAATCGTTGCAAGACGTGTACGTGAATGCGGCGTTTACTGTGAGGTTTATCCTTATAATGTAGGTGCAGAAAGAATTGCACAAATGGCTCCTAACGGTATCATTGTTACCGGCGGATTAACCAGTGTATCCGAAGGAAGAAAACAGAGAGCTCCCTGGCTTGATGACCTTGGTATTCCCGTTCTTGAAGTCGGTACAGGTTCTGCCCTTTCTATCGAATCACTTTCCGGCGGAAATGGAAAGGTTTGTTTAGAAAACTTCCTTACCGTTACATGTGATTTCAAATGTGATTGGTCTATTAAAGATTTTCTTGATGCAGCTATTCAAGATGTTAGAAAACAGGTTGGTGACGGTAAAGTTCTTCTCGGACTTTCCGGCGGTGTTGATTCATCTGTTCTCGCAGCACTTCTTTCCAAAGCTATCGGTAGTAACCTTGTTTGTATCTTTGTTGATACAGGTCTTATGAGAAAAAATGAGGGCGATGAAGTTGAAGCTGCATTTGCAGACAGAGATATGACCTTTGTTCGTGTTAATGCCGAAACCAAGTTCCTTTACAAACTTCTTGGAGTTAACGATCCCGAAAAGAAAAGAAAGATTATCGGGGAAGCGTTTATTCGTGTGTTTGAAGCCGAAGCTCTTAAGTTTGGTAAAATAGATTTCCTTGCACAGGGAACTATTTATCCCGATATTATTGAATCGGGCGGAGATGATGCTCAGGTTGTTAAGAGTCATCATAATGTTGGCGGTCTTCCCGATACCATGACCTTCAAGGGTCTTGTTGAACCTCTTAAATACCTCTTTAAAGATGAAGTTCGCTTATTGGCTGCAGAACTCGGTCTTCCCGATGCTCTTGTAAATCGTCAACCCTTCCCCGGTCCCGGCCTTGCAGTTCGTTGCATTGGTTCTATTACCAAAGAACGTCTTGATATTCTTCGTGATGCAGATGCTATCTTCCGTGAAGAAATGGCAAAGAGCGGAATGTCTAAAATGGCAAATCAATATTTTGCAATTATTACCGATACCCGTTCTACCGGTGTTCGTAACGAAAAACGCACCTATGAATACACTATCTGCCTTCGTGCAGTTAAGACTGTTGACTTTATGACTGCAGAATGGGTCGAAATTCCCTTCTCCCTCATTCGTACCATCAGTCGCAGAATAACCACCGAGGTTGCTAATGTAAACCGCGTACTCTACGATATCACCGATAAACCCCCAGCAACTATTGAATGGGAATAATATAGATTTATTCATAATGGCTTGAAATCGAATGATCTCAAGCCATTTAATATGTTAAGTCATTATATTCATTATACTCTATTTTTGGAGGATGCATTGTGATTGATTTTTTGTTTACTCTACTTATTGGTGCATTGATTTTCCTTGTACCGCTTACATTACTATCATTTTTCGGTGTTACTCTTTTTCGATTTATATATGCCAAATGCAAGAATAAAAAAGTTCCCGATACCTATTCAAAGAGAGAAATCAAAGAAAGAAAAGTTTCCTTTATTGTTGTGTCTATTATAAATGGGGTTTTCTTTTCAATAATAATCGGAATAATTATCCTTTTTACCATGGCATTAGCCAATATGTAAGGAGTTTATATGAAAGAACGTTATTTTAATATAATACTTATTACGATTATTGCAATATGTCTATTATTAACTATAGCTCATTTTATTTATATAGTTTACGCTTACAAACATTGTTCCATTATTTATTTTATTGGAAAGGAACTGTGGCCGTAAATGAAACATAATAAACAACTAATCACGATTATTGCGGTAATAGTATTGTTTGCAATATTTAATTTCAGTATGTATCAGTTGATTACCCGCAGACTTTCTAATAACTTTAGTAATACAACGCAGGTACAAATGATTAAAGTTAGAAATTATCTTCCACACGAAGAAGATTCTGATCTTCCTAAAATTGAGTCTTCCCTAAAACTTACAGATAATCTTCCTGTTCTTGACGGTGCCGCAGCATTAGTTCCTGTTTATGCTGCTATAATTGACAACGTATATCCTGAAGGTTGTGTAAAATATGATGGCGGAGTGTTTTCTGACGACAACTACTACGGCGAAAATTTCGCAGAAGATAGTGTTATGCAGTACAATAACACACTCCGTGGATATAAAGCTATTGTAGATGGTACTACCGATATTTTGTTTTGTGCAAATCCTTCCGACGAACAAAAACAATACGCAACAGAAAAGGGCGTTGAACTTGTTTATGTTCCTGTTGGATTAGAAGGATTTGTGTTCTTCGTGAATGAGAATAATCCTATAGATAATTTAACCACCGAACAAATACGAAAAATATATGCAGGTGTATATAAAAATTGGCGAGAAGTTGGTGGCGTAAACCGTATTATCAATCCTGTAACGAGATTAAAAGGCAGTGGAAGTCAAACCGCTTTTGAATCCTTTATGGGAGAATATAAGATTGGTCGAAAATCTCCATTGGCAGTTGCAGGAGGTTCTATAGGGTTTTCCTTCCGTTATTATATGGATGGAATTGTAGAAAATGATTCGGTTAAAATGCTATCATTAAACGGAGTTTATCCAAATGCCGAAAACATAAAAAATCGAACTTATCCGATTATCGCACAGTTTTACGCTATATATCGTGCAGATAACGATAATGAAAATATTTCAAAATTGATTAATTGGATATTATCTGAAGAAGGACAAAATCTCATTGAAGATACAGGATACGTAAAAATCAAATAACAGAGGTGAATACTATGATTGATAGAATATTTGATACAATAAGCAATGTAATTAGTTATACAAATGACGCACTTTATGGATATGTACTTATTATCCTTCTTGTACTTGGCGGTTTGTATTTCACTATTCGCACTAAATTTGCCCAATTTAGGTTATTGGGACAACAATTCAAAGCGGTTACCGAAAAAACCGAAAATGGTAGCGTATCATCATTTCAGGCACTTATGGTATCTACTGCATCACGTGTTGGTACCGGTAATATTATAGGTGTTGCTACTGCTATTTGTATGGGTGGATTTGGTAGTGTATTCTGGATGTGGGTCATTGCTGTAATCGGTGCCGCCTCCGCATTTGTTGAAAGCACCTTGGCTCAAATTTATAAAAAACGTGGTGTTGATGGTTGTTACGGTGGACCCGCTTACTATATCGAAGCAGCTACAAAGGGCAAATGGCTTGCTGTAATTTTCTCCGTTTTACTTATTTTGACCTACGGTTTTGGATTTAATATGTTGGCATCCTATAATTTGCAGTCAACCTTTTCATCCTACGGATTCTATAACAAAAATACCACCCCTTGGATAATTGGTCTTGTTATTGCTGTTCTTGTTGGATATTGTCTCATCGGTGGCGGTAAACGTATTCTTTCTGTTACAAGTTTCTTGGTACCTGTTATGGGTGCAATATACATACTTGTTGCAATTGTTATTACACTTATAAATGTCAAAATTTTGCCCGATGTATTAAAACAAATCTTTGCAAATGCTTTTGACTTTGGTGCCATATTTGGTGGATTTAGCGGTTCCTGTGTTATGTACGGCATTAAACGTGGTTTGTTTTCTAATGAAGCCGGTGTAGGTTCAGCTCCTAACGCATCCGCCGCTGCTGAAGTATCCCATCCCGCAAAACAGGGATTAGTTCAGGTTTTATCTGTTTTTATTGATACACTCCTTGTATGTTCTGCCACTGCATTTATGTGTATGACCTCCGGTATTACACCTCCCACCGAAAGCAGTCATGCTGCCGCCTACGTTCAAGAAGCTTTATCCGCATCGCTTGGTAAAGTAGGTCCTATATTCATTACTGTATCAATGATTTTATTTGCTTTTACAACATTGCTTGGCAACCTCTTCTACGTTGATAAAACCATTAATTATCTAATTGGCAGAGAACCATCTAAACTCGTTAAGAACATATACTACGTTATTGCCTCCCTCGTTATATTTGTTGGTGCAGGACTCAGTGCAGATTTGCTCTGGGGTATTGCAGATATTACTATGGGTGGTATGACAATTATCAATATGCCTATAATTATTTTCCTTAGTAAATACGCTGTCCGTGCACTTAAAGATTACGAAAAGAAAACAAAACTTGGCGGAGAAATTACCTTTAACAAAAAGGATATTGGCCTTACTCAAGAGACTGATTATTGGAATTAGTATAAATTTTAAAGGAAGGATTTTTATGTCCTTCCTTTTGTTATGTAAACCATTTCCATTAATTGCAAAAAAATTTAAATTTTATGTAGATTTTTCTTGCAATACAAAAAAAATAGTTGTATAATTATCTGTGGTTTTTTTATACATTGTATATTTTGTCATATTGATATAATCAATATGTTTTATGAAAGGGACGAACAAATTATGTCTGAAAATGCTCGTTTGGTCGGTACTGTATCAAGAGGTATCAGATGCCCTATTATTCGCGAGGGTGATAACCTTGCTGCAATTGTTGCAGATAGTGTTATTGCTGCTGCAAAAAGCGATGGCTTTGAACTCCGCGACAGGGATGTTATCTCTATCACCGAATCTATAGTTGCCCGTGCTCAAGGTAACTATGCTTCTGTGGATGATATTGCAACCGATGTAAAAAACAAACTCGGCGGTGGCACTGTAGGTGTTATCTTCCCCATTCTTTCCCGTAACCGTTTTGCAATTTGCCTTAAAGGTATCGCAAAAGGGGCAAAAAAAGTTGTCCTTATGCTTAGTTACCCCTCTGACGAGGTTGGTAATGAGCTTGTCAGTTTGGACAAAATTGATGAAGCGGGCGTAAACCCCTACTCAGATGTTCTTACACTCGAAAAATATCGTGAATTGTTTGGCGAAAACCGCCACGAATTTACCGGCGTTGATTATGTAGAGTACTACAGTAATCTCGTTAAAGAATGTGGTGCAGAGGTTGAGATTATATTTGCAAATCAACCTAAAGCTATTCTTGATTATGCTGATTGCATTCTTACCTGCGATATTCACACTCGTGCACGTACAAAACGCATTCTAAAAGCCGCAGGTGCAAAGGTTGTTTGTGGTCTTGATGATATCTTAAATCAACCTATTTCCAGAGGATTTAATGAAAATTACGGACTATTAGGTTCCAATAAATCCACCGAAGAAAGTATTAAACTCTTCCCTCGTGATTGCAGAGATCTCGTATTAGACATTCAAAAGCGTGTTCTTGATGCAACAGGCAAACACGTTGAAGTTATGGTTTA
>JAZQJN010000204.1:0-6018 GCA_045541655.1 Acutalibacteraceae bacterium | reverse complement strand
GAATAACTCTTTTTCTTCTTTGGCAAATCGTATGTAAGCCATGCCGTTTGCTTTGTAAGTGGGGAACTCTCCGCTTTCAACTTCTCTGAGCATATATTCTTGACACAATTTATCTGCCCTTTCTACCACAGCAAGACGCAGATCGTCCATTGAATCGAAGTTTGAGAACACCGGCTGTGTGGAACAGTTCAATGCAGAGGCAATCGTTCTTGCATTAATCGCTTGTGCTCCACTGCTTCGCACAATGTCAACGGCAGCATTGATAACATCTTCTTTTTTCACTTTAACTTTAGGCGGCATAATAACACTCCATAATATAGTCATTGTTATATATCATTTGTTATTTTATCACCATCCACACTAAATGTCAACAAGTTTGCAAAAATAATGCTTTTTATTTACGACACCCCTTTGTTGTAATCATCATGATTAATAAAGAGTCTTATATAAAAGAAAAAGAGTCATAAAGATTCTATAAGAATCGTTATAACTCATGAAGATTGCAGGAATATTGCAATTTCGAACAGTTGGTGATATAATAAAATAAAAAACAAATAGAGAGTGTGTCGTATGAGGAAAAGACTATATTCTATTATTGAACCTACTGATAATGGCGATAAGTTTAGTAGTATCTATGATTTTATAATGATGATGACAATCATTATAAGTATCATTCCCCTCGCATTTAAAGAAACAAATATTATTTTTCAATGGATTGACTACATAACGGTTAGCATTTTTATAATTGACTATTTTCTTCGTTTAATAACAGCCGATTACAAAATCAAAAAATCCGTTGCATCATTTTTTGTATATCCAATTACACCTATGGCAATTATTGATTTGGTTTCAATACTGCCATCTATATCTATCTTAAATAGCGGTTTTAGATTGCTTAAACTTTTTAGATTGTTAAGAACCTTGAAAGTTCTTCGAGCATTTAAGTTTTTAAGATACTCAAAAAGTTTTGACATAATTGCAAATGTCTTTAAAAAGCAAAAAAAGGTTCTATCAGCCGTCGCTACTATGGCCGTCGCATATATTCTCATATCTGCCCTTGTGATATATAATGTAGAACCCGAATCGTTTGAAACTTTCTTTGATGCTATCTATTGGGCTACAATATCCCTAACAACCGTTGGATATGGTGATATATATCCTATCACAACAATTGGACGAATTGTAACAATGATTTCTTCAGCATTTGGTATTGCAATTATTGCACTGCCCTCTGGTGTTATCACAGCAGGTTATCTTGATGAAATCAACAAAGACGAGAACGCGGAATAAACAAAGACACCCTATGACTTTTAATGGTCATAGGGTGTGTTGATTTTTTCATTTGTCGTAAATGTGTCGTAATTCGGTTTTGATAGAGTTTCAAAAACCCTGTAATACCGCTATTTTACGGCATTTTCTTAATCGAGGGGTTTCATCGTGGGGAAGAGCAAAACGTCCCTGATAGAACTGCTGTCGGTAAGGAGCATAACCAAACGGTCAATACCGAATCCTAAACCGCCTGTGGGAGGCATACCGTATTCCAAAGCGGTAACGTAGTCATAATCCACCTCGCAGGTGCAAGCGGGATCAGCAGCTTTTCTTGCTGCAACTTGCTTTTCAAAGCGTTCCTTCTGGTCAATAGGATCATTAAGTTCAGAGAATGCATTACCAAATTCGGTGGCGTTGATGAAATATTCAATACGCTCGGTGAATGCAGGATCTTCGGGTTTTCTCTTTGCCAAGGGACTGTTCTCAACAGGATAGTCATAGATAAAGGTGGGTTGAATGAGTTTTTCTTCAACAAATGCATCAAAGAGTTCAACCAAAACGGTACCTTTGGTGGCGTCGGCAGGAACTTCAACGTGCATTTCTTTAGCACAGGCACGGGCATCTTCATCGCTGTTCCAGGAATAGTAATCACATCCGGAATACTTTTTAACCGCCTCAACCATAGTAAGACGTTCCCAGTTGCCCATATCTATTTCGTTGCCCTGATACATAATCTTAAGACCGCCGCAAACCTTTTGAGCAAGTTCCTTATAAAGTTCCTCAACCAGATCCATCATACCATAATAATCGGTATATGCTTGGTAAAGCTCAATGGATGTAAATTCGGGATTGTGTTTAGTATCCATACCTTCATTACGGAAGATACGACCAACTTCATAAACTCTGTTCATACCGCCAACAATAAGACGTTTGAGATAAAGTTCGGTTTCAATACGAAGATACATATCCATATCAAGAGTATTGTGGTGTGTTTTGAAAGGACGGGCGGATGCACCAATTTCGATAGGTACAAGAATAGGGGTGTCAACCTCCAAAAATCCCTTGCTGTCAAGATAAGAACGAATTTCGCGAAGAATTTGTGAACGTTTAAGGAATGTGTCACGAACTTCGGGATTAACGATTAAGTCAACGTATCTTTGGCGATAACGTGTGTCGGTATCTTTAAGACCATGGAATTTTTCAGGGAGGGGGAGAAGGGATTTTGCCAAAATTTCGATATGATTTGCATGGACTGATATCTCACCGGTTTTAGTGCGGAATACAATACCCTTAACACCAATAACGTCACCGATATCCCACTTTTTAAAGTCGGCATAGGTTTCTTCGCCAACGTCATCACGGCGAACGTATAACTGGATATCACCTTCGCCATCTCTAAGGCCCACAAAACTTGCTTTACCCATAATACGACGGCTGATAATTCTACCGCCTAAAGATACCTCTTTACCTTCAAGAGCATCAAAATTCTCTTTAATATCGGTAGAATAGGCATCTACGTCATATTTTGTTTTAACAAAGGGGTCGTTACCTGCCTCAACCATAGCGGTGAGCTTGTCACGACGGATTTGTAAAATTTCACTTAATGATTGTTCGGATTGCTCCTGAACGTTGTTATTAACAGTTTCAGACATTTATATCTCTCCAAGAATTATAAAATTTCAAGAATTTTAATTTTTACAATACCTGCAGGGGTTTCTGCATCAACGGTGTCGCCTGCTTTGTGTCCAAGGATTGCTTTACCAATGGGAGACTCATCCGAAATGCGATTTTGTTTAGGGTCGGCTTCGGTGGAACCTACAATGTGATAAACGTTTTCTTCATCGTAAGCAACCTCAAAGATTCTAACCTTTGAACCAACATGGATAGAATCGGTGTCGATAATTTCATCCTCAATAATTTTAGCATTTTTAAGAATGGCTTCAATCTCAGCAATACGGGCTTCAACCTTTGCCTGTTCATTCTTTGCTTCATCGTATTCGCTGTTTTCAGAAAGGTCGCCAAAGGAGAGAGCAACCTTAATTTTTTCGGAAACTTCCTTACGTTTAACCGAAATAAGATTGTCAAGTTCGTTGTTGAGTTTCAAAAGACCTTCGTTGGTCAACATAACCTGTTTTGCCATAAAACATTACCTCTTTTATTTAAAATTAGAATTATAGTGCATAATCACAAATATTATATATTTTTTTCCTCTAAATGTCAATCTAAATTTATATATTATTTATTACAATATATGAATAAAAAGTGTGGACATTCTGGTCTGAAAATGATATAATACTATGAATATGTATGTTGTGGAGGTGAAAAAGTGGCAAGGAAAAAATGGATAATGCGAAATGCAGATAAAGCATTAGCCAAGGAATTGGCTTATGAATGTGGAATAAATCAACTGTCAGCACTTATTCTGTGTGGCAGAGGATATACTGACCCTGTAGATATTTTTGAATTTTTTGATGAGGATATATCCCTTGAATCCCCCTTTATCATTCCCGGAATGACGGAGGCGGTTGAACGTATAAATAAAGCCATAAATATTGGGGAAAAAGTTGGTATCTGCGGAGACTACGATGCTGATGGTATTACCGCATCCGCCCTTTTATACCGATATTTAATTTCCAAAGGGGTAGAGGTTACCCCCTATATTCCCGAACGACTTGAAGAAGGATACGGAATACACATCTCTACAATTGACTTTCTTAAGAGTCGAGGAGTTACCCTTGCCATCACCGTAGATAACGGCATCAGTGCCTATGATGAGGTTGAATATGCAAAAACCCAAGGAATTGATATCGTTATAACCGACCACCATTTATCGGGAGAAAAAATTCCCAATGCCGTAGCGGTGGTTGATCCGCAGGTGTATATGTGCGATGGTGAATTTGCCGATTATTCAGGTGTAGGTGTTGCCTTCAAACTTGTATGTGCCTTAGAAAATGCAGACCCAATGGATATGTTGGAAAAATATGGTGATATTCTTTCCATCGGTACCGTAGCAGATATTGTTCCCCTTAAAGGTGAAAACAGAATATTTGTTAAAAAGGGTATTGAGATATTAAACAAAGGAAATAATTTAGGCGTTTGCGAACTTATTAAAGCGGCGGGATTAGAAGGTAGAGAACTTACAGCCCATAATGTTGCATTTGGATTATCTCCGAGAATAAATGCAGCAGGCAGAATGGGCAAAAGTTTCCGTGCCTTCCGTTTGCTTGTAACCGATAACGCGGAAGAAGCCCGACTTCTTTGCAACGAAATATGTGAGGATAATTATCTTCGCCAAACTACCGAAGCACAAATTACCGCAAAGGCAACCGAAATGTGTCTAAATAATCCTGAACTACTCTATTCAGAGGTTATAGTTGTAGCAGGAGAGGGATGGCATCAAGGGGTTTTGGGAATAGTTGCATCCCGACTTTGCGAAAAATTCGGTAAACCTGCAGTTGTATTTTCTATTGACGGTGATGATGCCGTTGGCTCTGCCCGCAGCACCGAGGGATTTAATATCTTTGATGCTTTAGATAGTTGCCGATATTTAACCGAACGTCTTGGCGGACACAAAAAAGCGGCAGGGCTTTCCCTAAAAGCCGAAAACATTAACATTCTTCGTGAGAAAATCAACAATTACGCTAAAAATCAAAGCTATGAACGATTTGAATATCTTACCCTCGAATGCGGATTAACCCCCGCAGGAGTGACTGATAAAACTGCTATTGCGGCACTGGAACTTGGCCCCTTCGGCTTTGGTAATCCCGAACCCATGTTTGGACTTATGGGAATGGAAATAGTCTCTATCAATCACATCCCAAACAAAAATACTGTAAAACTCATTCTTTCAAGAGGCGGAGAGCAGGTGTCCTGCATCAAATTTTCCACACCACCCGAAACCTTTCCCTTTGAAAGGGGAGATAAGGTTGATGTTGCTATCAACTTCTCTGTGAATTTCTTTAGAGGAGAAAGAAATTACTCCGCTGTGGTAAAGAATATTAAATTCTCTGACCATGATGATGAGGTTATTATAAATTCAAATATCCTTTATCAAAAATTCAAGGGAAAAACACCTTTATCACAAAGTGAAAAACAATCCCTTTATCCTAACAGAGATGATGTGGCAAAGGTATTCCGCTATATTAGAGAGAAAAACGGATTTGTTTATTCCGCCGAAACCCTTTATCACCGAATTGATAGGCAGGTGGAATATCAAAAACTTCTTGTTGCCCTTGATATATTAGAAGACCTTTCCTTTATCTCAAGAAAATTTGATGGAGAAAATCAACACATTACCTACAATAGTGATGCCCCTAAAAGGGACCTTTACAGTTCAAAAATATATGAACTGCTTTCATAGAAACGAGGTATTATAATGGCAGAAAAAACTGTATCCATTTATGACCGACTGTTTGAGGCGGCAGAGGCAGGAAAACATAATCTTTCCCTTATAACCAGGGCTCTTGAATGTGCAACCCAAGCACACAAGGGTCAATATCGTCGTTCGGGGGAACCTTATGTAATGCATCCCCTTAATGTTGCCCTTATCCTTATTGAGCTTGGTATGGATTCTCAATCGGTGGCAGCAGCTCTTCTTCATGATGTTGTTGAGGATACCGCCCTCACCACAAACGACCTTAAAAAGCAATTTGGTAAAGAGATAGCTCTCCTCGTTGAAGGCGTTACCAAACTGGGGAAAGTCCCCAACTATTCAAGGGAAGAACAACAGGCAGAGAATATCCGCAAAAT
>JAZQJN010000203.1:0-6902 GCA_045541655.1 Acutalibacteraceae bacterium | reverse complement strand
GAGGAATATATTAAAACCGGAGAGAGAATTATCCGTTGGAAAGAGCATAACGGTACAGATAACATTTCCCTTCTCTGTACCGAAGACTTTGAGGAGAGAACAAGGGCGTTTGTTAAAATACAGGAGGGATGCAATAACTTTTGCACCTATTGTATCGTGCCTTACGCACGGGGAAGGGTGCGTTCAAAACCTCTTGATGTAATAAAGGAAGAACTAACATCCCTCGCCCAAAACGGATACAAAGAAATTGTGCTTACAGGAATAAACCTTTCAGCATATAAAGACGGAGAAAACGATCTGTGCAGCGTAGTTGAAATGGCAGAAAAAATTGAGGGAATAGAGCGTGTTCGTTTAGGATCAATCGAGCCGGACAGAATAGAGAAAAAAGACCTTGTTCGCCTTAAAAACTGCAGTAAATTTTGTCCTCAATTCCATCTTTCATTGCAATCGGGTAGTGATAGTGTGTTAAATAAGATGGGCAGAAGGTACGATATGCCATTATTCAATACCCTAACGGATGATATATACAAAACCTTTGAAAACCCGTCTATCACTACCGATATTATGGTAGGTTTCCCCACCGAAACCGATGAAGATTTTGAAGACACAATAAATGCGGTAAAACGGTGTAAATTCGCAAAGGTTCACCCCTTCATATACTCAGTGAGGGAAGATACCCCCGCTGCAAAAATGGAGCAAATAGACCCGAAAACAAAAGAAGCACGGATGACCGTGCTTCTGGAGATTGCCGATATTGAACGGGTAAACTTTTTTAATACCCAAAAGGATAAAACCGCCACCGTTCTTTTTGAGAGAAGAAACAAGGACGGTATGTGGGAAGGTTATACCGAAAACTACACCCCCGTAAGAATGAATTGCGAAAGGGATCTTTCGGGTAAAATTGTTTCGGTGAAAATTACGGATGTTATTCCTGAATATTGTCTTTGTCAACCGCTTTGAAGCAGGTGAGTATTCGAGGCAAAATATACAATCGTGGAAATATTAAAAGCCACAAAAAACCAAAGGGCAAAAAGGTTAAGTTAAGAAGAAAAAGTCGTGGAAGATTTCTTTTTACGGCTTTTTTTGTTGCCTTAAAGGGTGTTTTGTTGCCCTTTAAGAATTCCCATAAATACCAAAGGTCAACGGAGGAAAGAATAATAAACAATGCAATCCCCGCTACCCCTAAAAGGACACTTAAGGTATTCATAAGAGTAGTGTTGTTGCCTTTTAGAAAGAATAACGTGATAGATGGCATAACCGATATCGATAAAAACGACATTATTAAAAATACAAATTTAAGGTTAAAAAACAAACAACTAAACAGTGTAGCAAAGGACGAATAGTAATAAAATAAGATATCCGAAATTTTACCTTTACCATCACCTACCGACATTGTCCTGAGCCAAGCAGTAGCAACAGGGGAGACAAGCAACCACCGACAAATCGTAAACAAAAGGGATATAATAAGAGAATATGTGGAAAGATTAATTTTGCCATTCACAAGGTTAGGTACACCGCACACGTCCCTGACAAGGAACTCTACAACCGTAAGAAAAATTCGAAGTGTAACGGGAATAAATCCAAGCAAAAAATATCTTTTTTTGATACCTTTCAGGGTGTTCATAGAGTCCTTGCGGATTTTAGATATCTCTAATCTTTTCATAACAAAAGTGACCTGAGTTTCATAAGAATTTGTTTTTCCTTACGAGATATTTGCACCTGACTTACCCCTAAATGTGTAGCGGTAACCGATTGTGTCATCCCGTCATAATACCTATACTTAATAATTTTTTGTTCATCCTCATCAAGATATTTCATACATTGAGAGAGGGATGTGCGATCAATAAAGGAATCCTCACAACCGCTCACCGATGGTTCTAAACTGAACTCATCCCCGTCCTCATCGGAGAAGGTAAGAGAAAGGCAGGGTTTAGATGCACATAATGCTTCAGATACCTGTTCAGGGGATATATCCATAGCCGAGGCAATTTCAAAAATAGTGGGCTCTCGCCCTAAATCTTGAGAAAGTGCGGTGGAGGTTTTAACCACTTTTAAGGATAATTCTTTAAGGGAACGCGATACCTTAACACTGCCACCATCCCTGAACAGACGGCGTATCTCACCAAAAATAACGGGGGTAGCATAGGTGGAAAACTGAAGACCTCGGGATGTGTCAAATCCCTTAATTGCTTTCGTAAGTCCAAGACATCCCGCACCAAAAAGGTCATCGTATTCAATACCCTTTTTAGCAAATCTTTTACAACAGGAGTGTACAAGTCCTAAATTATTCTTAACAAATTCATTGGTGTTTAGGTCGTTTTGTAAAGACATATTATCTGCTCTCTTTTCGAGTGTTAATAATCTTTTCCATAGTTACCGTAGTACCCTTTCCAACACGGGAAATAACCCTTAGTTTGTCGGTAAAACTTTCCATAACGGCAAAACCGAGTCCCGCTCTCTCGCTGCCACCGGTGGTAAATAGTGGCTCCATAGCAAGACTAACATCAGGAATACCGCACCCCGTATCCCTTATTTTGATTTTTACCGTTCCATCTTCGAAAAGACCTACGGTTATGTATATCATTCCAATGGTGTCCTTGTATGCATGAACGATACAGTTAGTAACCGCCTCCGAAACGGCGGTTTTAATATCAGATATTTCATCCACCGTAGGGTCAAGTTGAGCGGCAAATGATGCTACGGCCACCCTTGCGTACTGTTCGTTGCTTGAGCGGGAGGGAATGGTGAGTTTTATTTGGTTAAATGGTTTTTTCACGACTTTTAATTCCTTTCTCAATAACAGCAAGACGGTCAAGCCCTGCAATTTTCATCACTTTGTAAATGTGGGGAGAGGTGTTAATCACCTTAAGTTCCCCGCCGTAAAATTTCATTTGTCGGTATCTCCCCATAACAAGACCAATTCCGGAACTGTCCATAAAGGTAACGTCTCCAAAATCCATAGTCAGAAGGGATACGTTGTGAAGTTCCAGGGTAGCATCAATGGCTTCCCTGATTTCTCTGGCGGAGTGATGGTCTATTTCTCCTTCAAGATAGGCGGTAACGGCACCTTCCCCCTCTTCAATTCTTACAGGCATTATTTTCATCCTTCCTATTCAAAATAAAAATCCGTAAGACCATAATATAGGCCTTACGGATTATTTTTTAGTATATTATGTTGTCAAAAATTAAAACAATTTGCGGAGTTCTGATGCAAGATAAAGAGAACCAAAAATTACGGTCGGTGTGTGGGGGAATTTGTCCTCGATTAGTTTACATAATTTTTGTGACTCATCGCATATAATGGTATTTTCAAATATTTTATCGGCGGTGTTTTTAAGGTCTTTGGCAGATAAAGCCCTTGGATTATCGGGGGTCATAAGAATAAGGGATGAAAAGTTATCTTTTAGTATTTCAAGTTCCCTTTCGTAGGATTTATCGGCAAGCATACCGCAAACACCCAGTATCTTTTGTCCCTTAAAATATTTATCAAGGGATGCTTTAAGTTGCAAAGCACCATCCTCGTTATGAGCCCCGTCAACGATAATATAAGGATTATCACTAACAACCTCAAAACGGGCGGGATTAACCGCATTTTCAAGTCCCTTTTTAACGTGTTCTGTATCGATACCAAGAAGGTTTGCCACCTCAATAGCCAGAGGTACGTTCTTCATTTGATATTCACCGAGAAGACCTAAGTTATAGATCTCGCCACTATATTCAAAGACAGTGCCGGACAGTGTTTGAGATATAATTTTTGGAGTATCACAGGCAAGTCGCAGGGTGTTGTTTTTCTCGGCACAGTGTCTTGCTATAACCGTAAGTGCCTCATCCTTTTGCAAAGGAGAGGTAACGGTGGTGCCGTTTTCTTTAATAATACCGCACTTTTCCTCGGCTATTTTTGCAATGGTATCACCTAAAATATCAACGTGGTCAAGGGATATTGATGCAATAACCGAGCAAAGGGGAGTACCAATAACGTTGGTGGAATCATATCTGCCCCCAAGTCCCGTTTCAAGCACCACCACGTCGCATTTTTTCTCTTTGAAATATAAAAATGCAACAGCAGTAATAAACTCAAACTCGGTGGGAGATTCTTCTCCCTCATCAGTTACCTTTTTCACCTGTTCAGCAAAATATGCAAAATCCTCTTCAGATATATATTCACCGTCAATTTGAATTCTTTCCCTGAAATCCACAATGTAGGGGGATATAAACAACCCCGTTTTCTTGCCCGATTCACGAAGAATAGAACTAACCATGGCACAAACCGAGCCCTTACCGTTAGTCCCTGCAACGTGGATAAATTTAGTATCCTTTTGCGGATCACCCAGGCGGGATAAAAGCCGGGAAACTCTTTCGAGTCCCGGCTTAATTCCGAATTTCAACAGTGAATGGGTAAATTCAAGTGCATCACTATAATTCATTGTATCCTAATTCCTGTTTTCAATATTTTTAATACTTTCTTCAAGAAGAGCCAATTTCTCATTGAGTTTTGCGGCGGCTTCTCTTTGATTATCAACGATAGCGGCAGGTGCCTTGCTTACAAACTGCTCATTGTTAAGTTTTGCATTGATACCGGCAAGAACCTTAAGGTCGTTTTCTCTTTCCTTCTTAAGACGGGCAAGTTCTGCCTCAAAGTCGATAAGTTGATCCATAGGAATATAGATGGTGGCATCGGCGGTAACAATAGATACCGCACCCTTCATATCCCATTCGCTGCCAACCTCAACCTTAGATGCGGATGCAAGACGTTCAAAGAATACACCTGCATTTTTGAAAAGGTCGGTTTGTTTGGTGGCGAAATAAACCTCTGCCTTTTTAGAAGGAGGAACGTTCATTTCGGCACGGCGGTTACGAATAGCACGAATAGCGGCCATAATACGCTCAAAGTCGGCAGCGTCGGCAGAGAAGTCATACTTTTCATCATAAACGGGCCAACTGGATAACATAATGGTCTCGCCGTCGTGGGGTAAAGTCTGCCAAATCTCTTCTGTGATGAAGGGCATAAAGGGATGGAGGAGTTTAAGGGTGTTAGACATAACGTAAACAAGCACTGCCTTGGCTTGTTCTTTTGCCTCGCCTTCACCGTTAAGACGAACCTTGCAAACCTCAATATACCAGTCGCAAAGAATATCCCAAATGAAATCGTAAAGTTTTTGAACCGCAATACCAAGTTCAAAGCTTTCAAGATTTTCGGTAACCTCTTTAACCAGATTGTTGAAGAGGGTAATAACCCATTTATCTTCAAGGGCAAGTTTTTCGGGAAGATGGGGTGCCTTTTCATCATCTCCCAAATTCATAAGAACGAAACGGGCAGCATTCCAGAGTTTGTTTGCAAAGTTGCGGGATCCCTCTGCCTTTTCGGGGAGATAACGCATATCATTACCTGGGCTGTTACCGGTAGCAAGGGTAAAGCGGAGAGCATCGGTACCGTATTTGTCGATCTCCTCAAGAGGATCAATACCGTTACCCAGGGATTTAGACATCTTTCTACCTTGAGAGTCGCGGATAATACCGTGAATAAGAATGGTATCAAAGGGAGGTTTCTTCATATGCTCCATACCGGAGAATATCATACGGGCAACCCAGAAGAATATAATATCATAACCTGTAACAAGGGTAGATGTGGGATAGAAGAAATCAAGATCCTCGGTATTATTTGGCCAACCCAAAGTAGAGAAGGGCCAAAGTGCGGATGAGAACCAGGTATCAAGGACGTCGGGATCTTGGGTCAAATGTTTAGATCCGCACTTGGGACAAACGGTAGGTTCTTCTCTTGCAACTATGGTTTCACCACAGTCATCGCAGTACCAAACGGGAAGTCGGTGTCCCCACCATAATTGACGGGAGATACACCAGTCGCGGATGTTTTCCATCCAGTGGAAATAGGTTTTATCAAAACGTTCGGGAATAAATTTAATATCTCCGTTTCTTACAACGTCGATAGCGGGTTTGGCAAGGGGTTCCATCTTTACAAACCATTGAGAAGATACCCAAGGTTCAATGGTGGTGTTACAACGGTAACATTCACCAACATTGTGTTTGTGGGGTTCAACCTTAACGAGATATCCGCCTGCTTCAAGGTCGGCAACAATTTGTTTTCTTGCTTCGTAGCGTTCTAATCCCTCGTATTTACCGCCGTTTTGGTTGATATGAGCGGTCTTATCCATTACGTTGATAACGGGAAGATTATGACGAAGACCAACCTCAAAGTCGTTGGGGTCGTGGGCAGGGGTGATTTTTACAACACCGGTACCAAATTCAGGGTCAACGTAACTGTCGGCTACAACGGGGATTTCTCTGCCAACCAAGGGAAGGGTAAGGGTTTTGCCTACAATATCTTTATATCTTTCGTCATCGGGATTAACAGCAACAGCGGTATCGCCAAGCATGGTTTCGGGACGGGTGGTGGCGAGTTCAACGTAACCGCTACCATCGGTAAGGGGATAACGAAGATGCCAGAAGTGACCGTCTTGTTCGGAGTATTCAACCTCGGCATCAGAAATGGTAGTCTTACAATGAGGACACCAGTTGATGATTTTTTCACCTTTATAGATAAGTCCCTTTTCATAAAGACGTACAAAAACCTCTTTAACTGCTTCGGAGCAACCCTCATCCATAGTAAAACGTTCTCTGCTCCAGTCGCAGGATGAACCAAGTTTGCGAAGTTGGGATGTAATAGTTCCACCGTATTCTTTTTTCCATTCCCAAGCACGTTCAAGGAAACCTTCTCTGCCTAAATCCTCTTTGGTAATACCTTGTTCAGCAAGGGCTTTTACGATTTTTTCCTCGGTAGCAATAGATGCGTGGTCGGTGCCGGGAAGCCAAAGGGTGCAGTAACCCTGCATACGGCGGAAACGGATAAGAATATCCTGAAGGGTGTTATCAAGAGCATGACCCAT
>JAZQJN010000202.1:0-3223 GCA_045541655.1 Acutalibacteraceae bacterium | reverse complement strand
TTAGTAAAACCTCCTCTCCCTATACTACTCCTTATATTCTAATCTATAATAACATATTATAATGTAAAAATCAAGGGAAATAACCCTTTTATTCATTATATTTTTTATCATTTCCCCTTCAGTTAGCATCCGCTTTTATTTCTTTGTGTATTTTCACTGTAAAAATTTGTAAATTTATTTCTGTAATTTGGAGAAATATTTCCAAGTTTACACGTTTTAGGCAACTTTTTGCCCAAAAACACCTATTATTGAGGGTTTTTCGGCTTTTTATGTGGCTTAAATTCACATTTTAATATAAAGTTGCACAAAACATTTTACATTTTTTTACATTTTATTCCTTGAAAATCGGTTTGTTACAATTTTGTAACCATTTAATTTCCATTTTTTGGATAAAAGTTTGTAACTTTTGCCCTAAAAGAAGTGTTTTGAAACCCTTGACAGTAAATGTAATACCTATTAAAATGCCTCTTGGCGTTTGAGGCAAGTATGTTTTTTACGCTATAGACATATAATAATTAACAAGGGGCTTCCCACATATTACCTTTTAATTTCGTTTTTTATCATTGGGAAAATACATCCTCCTTTGTTAAGACAAGGTTTGCTTGTCGGAAAAATGTTTATTTTGAAAGGATTTTTTATGTATAGTTTTTATGACACAAAAACCGCGATTGGCAAATTCTTTGGCAGCAGAATATTAGTTTCTTTTGTTGCAACTTTATTTGTTCTTTCCACAGTAATTTGCGGCAGTGCTTCCGCCACCACCATTACCGTTATTAAAGATGGTGCTTGCGAGACTGTTGTATCCGGTAACCCCTCTCCTTCAGTTTCCACTCTTTTGAGTGCTGCTGATTTAAGCATTGAAGATGGCGAGGATTACGAGCTTATTTATGTAGATGACCAACTCACCCTTAAAATTGGTCAAAAGATTACGGTTACTGTCGCCGACAAAACCTCCTCCAAAACCTTTTCTATGGTTTTCACAGGAAATGAAAACGTTTTGGAAGCTGTTTTCCGCTCAGGTTATGAGTTTTCCGAAAATCACATTGCTATCCCCTCTGTTGACACCCCTATTTTTGATAGAATGACCATCAGAATCGGCGTTGTATCCTATATCGAAACCACCGTGGTTGAGGATATTCCCTTTACCACCGAATATAAAAACACCTCTTCCCTTGTTAAGGGTGCTTCCAGAGTTTCGATTAAAGGTGTAAACGGAAAGATTTCCCGTGTTTATCGCACCACCCTCCTTGATGGGGATATCTGTGGAAAAGAAATTTTAAGTGAAACTGTTATTTCTAATCCCGCAAATCAGGTTATTGAAAAGGGTACCAACACAAATTACAGCACCAAAACCGTAAAGAATGCCCGTTTTAAATCTGCATCTGAATATCCTGTTACAAGCAACCCCGAAATCAATAAAAAATTGGTTTCCCCCCTTGCTCCCGACACCCCCATTCAACTTGATAAAAACGGTAAACCTGTATCTTACAAACAATGCATTACCGGTGTTGCAAGTGCTTACTCCCCCGTTGACGGCAAATGGACTGCTACCGGTGCTCTCGCCCAAGTTGGATATATTGCGGTTGATCCCAAACAAATTCCTTACGGCACTCTTATGTATATCAAATGTGTCAACAGCAGTTACATTTACGGATACGCTATTGCCGCTGACTGCGGTGCTTTCAAACAATTAGGTCGTACAGTTGACCTCTTCTTCCCCAGTGCATCCGCCGCCGTTCAGTTCGGCGTAAGAAACGTTGAAATTTATATTCTGTAGTTAAACAAGAATATTAAACCCCACATCAAAACGATGTGGGGTTGTTTTTTGTTTTGTTACATTTTTTATCTGAAAACATCTATTGAATTGTTTGAAAAGATATTGTATAATATGTCGAAACAAAGAATTTTCCCAACAACAAATTACGAAACGGAGGAATTTTAATGAATAATATATCACAAGAAGCTCTTGCTCTTATTAAAAAGATGCAACAAAATGAGCTGAACGAAAGCATTATTTACAAAAAAATCGCAAAATTTGCCAAGGGTGAAGAAAATAAAAAGACCTTGGAACGCCTTGCAAATGAGGAACACGCTCACTACGAAATTTGGAAAAATTACACCAACATTGAAATGAAACCCAAAAAGGCCAAGGTGCTTAAATACACCTTAATTGCAAGACTTTTGGGATTCACCTTTGCTGTTAAACTTATGGAACGGGGAGAAGAAATCGCCCAAGAAAAGTACGAACAAATCGCAAAGGAAGTTCCCGAAAGCATACATATAAGAGAGCAGGAAGAGGAACACGAAGCATCACTTCTTAATATGCTTGATGAAGAAAAACTACACTACGTTGGCAGTATGGTATTGGGTCTTTCGGATGCTTTGGTTGAACTTGCAGGTAGTTTAGCCGGTTTTACCTTTGCACTTCAAAACACCAAACTCGTTGCTCTTT
Source organism: Acutalibacteraceae bacterium (assembly GCA_045541655.1). Classification (GTDB taxonomy): domain Bacteria; phylum Bacillota; class Clostridia; order Oscillospirales; family Acutalibacteraceae; genus UMGS1484. Next base: position 771 of record JAZQJN010000202.1, on the reverse strand, counting down.
CGGGTTTAATCGTTGGTATTTCCGCAACCTTTTCTATGGCATCCAGTGAATTCCTTTCGGCAAAAAGCGAAGGACGAAATGATGCCTTTAAATCCTGCTCATACACAGGTGTTGCCTATCTTTTAACCGTTGTAGCCCTTATTGCTCCTTATTTATTATTATCGCACCCCATTGTGGCTCTTGCGGTTATGATTGGTATTATTATTTTAATCATCGCGGGATTTACCTATTACACATCGGTAGCACAGGATTTGAAATTCTCATCCCGTTTCCTAGAAATGGCGGGAATAAGCATTGGCGTTGCCGTTATCTCCTTTGGTGTAGGTATTCTTGCAAAACAACTTTTAGGTGTTGATATTTAATCTTTTTTTGAATAAACAGTAAAAAACACTAATAGTTGCTGTCATTTATGCAACTATTGGTGTTTTTTCTTAATGGAAATATCAGGAGAAAGATTATAAGCCCTCAAAATACATTAAATATATTACCGGGGAATTGCCTTTGCCTAAAGACTGTGATATAATCATTAAGAAGGGTTACATTACTTCCGATTATGAAGAAAAGGGAATGGGTAGTGCTTACGGTGGCGAATGGCAACCAAAAAAGGAAGAGGATAAGAGATTTTTAGGTGAACCGGGAGAGATTAAAACAACAATAATGAAAAATGGAGAAAGGTATGATACAAAAATTGGCCCTGACGGAAGAGCTATCGCGGAAAGACATTATACTGCTCACAGCCAAGACTATGCTCATACAAATCCTCATGACCAT
>JAZQJN010000201.1:0-11219 GCA_045541655.1 Acutalibacteraceae bacterium | reverse complement strand
CGATTTTTACAAATTCGAGAACGGTGTCATCATATACAAGACCATTTACGTCAATAGCACCATAACCAAACTCGTATTCGCTAACAACTACAGGCAGACGAACTTCAGCATCTTTTGCAACGTTTTGTTTCAAAGTAGCTATAGTTGCTTGAACGTCAATGATTGGCTTACCTTCTTTAATCATAGTATCACAATCATTACACCAGGTATCACCTGTATAGGTTGCAGTTTGATTGCGAACTTCGGTGTTTTTGTGATTATCGGGATTTATATCACCGTATTCTTCGCCGCAAGCAGAACAAACCGCCTTTGCAATACAGGTAGCTTCTCCGCCTTCATGCTCACAAGCACTTATATCAACACCGCCGGATACTACATTAATAACAAGTTTTTTGGTAGCAGTCCATTTATCTTCAGAACCAACGGAATAAGCTGTAACAGTAGCAGTTACAACAACAGCAGTAGATACTTCAATATCTGCAATTGCAGTGAAATATGCAATACAAATTTCGCCACCTAAAACTTTATTCGCTGCGTTTGGGGTGGAAGGGTTACAAACAATTGAAAATTTGTTTCCACTATAGGCAGGCATACCGCCACTAAATTCACTTTGTTCAATTCCAAATTCTTCATTGATTGCAAGAAGTGTTTCGTTATATTCGAACTCAAGGGCAATAGTCGCATAAGCATTAGGCCATTCAGTTATAGAAACAGGAATAGCAACCTCATCACCTGCTGCGAAGGGACCTTTTACAGTGCCGACAGTAATAGTAGCATCGGCATTCTCCACTTCTTCAGGTATAGTGGGTTCGGGATCTGCATCAACGGGTATGATACCACCTGCAACCACGTTACTGGTAAGAGTGGCAAAAGATGCCCATTTATCTTCAGAACCTTTTGAATATCCGTTAAGTTCTTTAACAGATATAGAAACAGCAACTTCTTTGTTAATATCTTCATTAGCGGTAAATACTAAAATACAAACTTCACCACCATCTAAATCGGCCGCAGTGGCTGCAGTAGGTACAGTAATAATACCGAAATCTTCACCAATAGCTTTTGTAGCACTGGTAAAGTCAGTTTCAGATTCTTCGTATCCTACAAATGTAAGCTTATTACTGTCATAGGTAGGAGAACCTACAATGATACTAGCATAAGCATTGGTGTATTCACTGATAGTAACGGGAATACGAACCTCATCACCGGCTTTAACTTCATCAGTAATTGTAGCTACTTCAATGGTTGCTTGTGCGGCTGCAGAAACAAACACAAAGGAGCTCATTACAAGAAGTAATGACAGTGCAATTGCAAGGATTTTTTTCATATCTTTGCTCATTCCTTTGCTAAAAAATATTTTTGTCATCTTTTTCACCTTAACTCAAATGGTTTATGTAAAAAAGTAACTGCTTAGGGGATGCTTTGGGTGAAACGAATTACTCCCAAAGCATTAAGAGTAAGAAAGATACTATTCAACGATAGCTTCTACAGGACAACTTGCTGCACAAGCACCACAGTCAATACATGTTTCAGCGTCAATTACGTATTGAGTATCTCCTTCTTTAATTGCTTCCATAGGGCAAGCATCTTGACAGCTGCCGCAAGAAATGCATTCGTTTGTAATTTTGTATGCCATTTATAGCACCTCCTCAAAAAACTGGTTATTAGAAAATACGGACTCTCCACCGCATAATTTCCTACATAGTACATTGTAACATAAAAATATAAAAAATCAAGGATTATTTTGTTTTTTACAACAATTTCTTTTTTTTGTTAAAGAGTAAGTTGGATATTTTTCACAAATAAAAAAAGAGCAAGTTGGATAGTTTCAACAAACACAAATTCCGACTCACTCTTTTATTGGTTTTCATTATATCTTTTTGACAAAATCGTCGTTAAAATCACTCTTCATTTGACTCAGGAAGCACCTTTCCTGCGGTGCCTTTGCCCTCTACAAGAACCTTGATTTCCTCTCGGTCAAAGGTTTCGGCAGAGATTTCATTAACATCCTCAAGTCTAACCTTAACCTTGCCGGTGAGGATGTTTACATCCTCCACCACACCTTTACCCTTAGGTGTATTGACTACGGCACCGATGCGGGGGGATATTTTGTGAAGATATTCGTATGTGCTTTGCTCGTATTTAAGACAACACATAAGACGTCCGCAGGTACCGCTTATCTTAGTAGGATTAAGGGATAAATTTTGTTCCTTTGCCATTTTTATAGACACGGGTTCAAATTCCTTAAGGAATCCGCCACAACAAAACTCTCTGCCACAGATACCAAGTCCGCCCAAAATTCGGGTTTCATCACGAACACCCACCTGACGGAGTTCTATTCGGGTGCGGAACACACCTGCAAGATCTTTTACGAGTTCTCTGAAATCCACCCTGCCGTCGGAGGTAAAATAAAACAGTATTTTACTTCCATCAAAGGTATATTCCACATCAATAAGTTTCATATCTAAACCATGCTTATTGATTTTTTCTTGACAGATGCCGTATGCTTCCTTTTCTTTAACGTGGTTTGCTTCAATTTTTTTCTCATCCTCAGGGGTGGCTATTCTCATAACCTTCTTAAGAGGATGTTCAGGGTCTTCAGGAAGCATTGTATTTGTGATGGTACAGGTACCGCATTCAATACCCTGCACAGTTTCTACAATAACCTTTTTACCCTTTTCTATTTTCATTCCATCGGGGTCAAAATAATACATTTTGCCGCCATCTTTGAATCTTACGCCGACAATTTCGGGCATTTATATCAATTCCTTTCGATAGGACTATTCTTTATTATTAAACATCCTCATGCATAGTGCCGTGATAAACAATCCCTCGTTAGGATTGGTTTCGGTTCGACGGATAAGTTCATTAAGAACATTTTCGGCACTAAACAGAGATTTATTACTCATCCTTTTAACGGCGTTCAAAACAAGTTCATCCTCGGTTTTATGAGTAATCTTTGCCACTGCAGTTTGCTGAATGAGATATTTAAAATTTAATAAACATTCTCTCCAAATTATGCGATTACCTTTGAGTTTTGCAGCGGCCACAGCAAACCCTGCCACGTTATCTCTTGCAAATTCGCGGAACATATCCCTTGAGATTTCTAAGGCCTGTTCCGATATCCCCTGACCGCTCTCTCCTTTGAAAACAAGACGGGTAGCACGGGAAAGTATAGTGGGAAGCAAAGAACTTTCCGAAACACAAGGGATAATAAAGGTAACTCCTTGTGGCGGTTCTTCAAATACTTTCAGCATAGCGTTTTGTGAAATTTCAGAAAGTTCGCCGTGAAAAATATACACCTTACGTTCACCCTCGTTAGGTTTTACGTAAGCATCCACAATGATTTTTCGTATTTCCTCAACCGCAATAGTACCGCTCTTTACATTCTTAATAGGATCAACAATAATAACGTCGGGATGTCCGCTCTTTATTTTTCGACAAATTCTACATTCTTCGCAGGGCTTATTCTCACCCTCACACATAATGGCAGCGGCTACCGATAAAGCGTATTCACGGGCTTTTTGAATATCGGGGGATTCTACCGTTACGGCCGCAGGAATTTTCCCCGATTTTATCATAGATAAAATCAGTTCTCCGTCCCGACTGTTTTTTAGTGAAATAAAACTTTCCATCAGGATTACATTTTTTCGAACTGTTCAACGTCCAAAACAAATACGGTAGCACCGCCAACGGTAATTTCGAGGGGTATTCCTCTGACGTTTCCATACATATCGTGGAAGGTAAGGGTGCGTCTCTTTGTATTTTTACGGATGATTTCCAAAGCATGATCTACACGATTTTTATCAATACCAATAATCAAGGTAACGTTACCTGTTTTAAGATATCCGCCTTTAGAATTGATTTTGGTACAGGTGATACCGTCTCTGTTCAATTCCTCTGCTACGGTAGCAGCGTCATCGCCGTTGATAATTGCAACTATCATTTTCATAATTCATTTTCTCCTTTCGTATTGAAGCGAAGAGAAACTTCACCACTTTATATCTACATTTTATTATATCATACAGAAAAAAAGAATTCAACACATTATTTTTTGGTAACAAACCGAGTAAACTCTTCCCCGCAAAATCCCAAAAGCGACGCCAAGACACATTTTGCATATCCGCTCTCGAAGGATGTATAAAGGGGGAAAATGTTTTGAGATTTTATTGCAGTGTCGGTGGAGGAATATCTTTCCTCTCCCCCACTGCAAGGAACTAAAAACAAAGGGATATTTTTATCCTTTAATTTTTTTGCAAATTCTATAACGGAATTTTCATCCCCTACGGTGCAAACCGTTTCGCTGTGATAGGCACCATGCACCACCGCCGAAATGTTGTCAAGATTATATACTGAATAATCAAGTCCCGTGTAGGGTTTTATAGCCAACACTTTTTTGTCATTTTGTTTTAGATTTTTAATAGTAATTTCTCTCTCGTTTTTATCAAAACTTTTTGACATTTCAAGAATGTTCTGAATGGTATTTTCATTCAAAATATATTCTTTCCTTGCAAAGCGAAAATCTTCACTGAAATTTTCGCATTGTAAAATATCATTTCCCAAATAAAGTCGGTCAACGCCGTCGGAATTACGATAGGTTACGTATACGTTGGGAGAAATTCCCCTCATTATAAGTTCCACCGCATTTCTGAAATTACTGTTGGCGTTGGAAAGTTTATCCATAGGCGGACGGTTGCCCGAAACGAGAAACAAAGGAATATTTATATTGCCTAATGCCTCGAACAAAAAGGATGCGGTAAAACTTAAGGTATCGGTACCGTGAAGGATGATTATTCCCGAAAACTCTTCAAGGTCGAAACTATTAATATGATTAACCAGGGATACAAGATGTCCCACGTTCATATTTTCACTTAAAACACTTTCTCCTAAATCGGTTATATGAAAAAGTTCCTCACCTGAATTTTCATAGGTGGGGTTATCTTTTAGAAAATTATTTATGATAACACTTTTAGCGTTATCCATATCAATATCTCTTACCTTTTCACCGTCAATGTTTTTAACCGAGCAACATATTGTCCCGCCTAAAAACACAGTAAGAATTTTCTTCATAATATCCTCCATAGGATTATGAGGTTTGCTAAACTCTAAGCAAACCTCATACGACTTAAAAACTATTTATTGATTTCTGCAATAAGTGCTTCTCTGAGAGTTTGAGGATCGCAGTTACCGCGAAGTTCCTTCATACACTTACCAAAGAGAGCCATAAGTGCCTTTTCTTTACCGCTCTTATAGTCCTCAACTGCCTTTGTGTCGGCGGCAACAACCGCTTTGATAACCGCCTCCATAGCACCGGTATCGTTAGAGATAATAAGTCCCTTTTTCTCGGCATATTCGGCAGGATTTTTCTCACCCTCAAAGAGAGCGTCCAGTATCTTTCTGCCGTTACCGCGGGATACCTTACCATCTTGAACCAATTTAATAAGTTGACCTAAATCTTTACCGTCAATCGAAAGAGCATCGGCGGTAAGTTGGCGTTTGTTAAGGGCGGTCATACAGTCGGATATAATCCAGTTTGCCGCATCCTTTGCGGAACCGCACACCTCTAATGCACCCTCAAAGCAGTCGCAAAGACCGCGGCTTTGGGTAAGTTGGTCGGCATCGTATTCACTAAGACCAAGTTCGGTGATATATCTTTCTCTCTTAACTTCAGGGAGTTCGGGGAGAGATTTCTGAATGTTAGAATACCATTCATCATCAATTACCACAGGCATAATGTTGGGGTCGGGGAAATATCTGTAATCCCCTGCGGTTTCTTTATTTCTCATAGCAAAACTCTTGCCCTTGACGTCATCCCAACGACGGGTTTCCTGAACGAGTTCTTCGGTGCCGTTTTCGAGTGCGTCGATATGTCTTGCTACTTCGTATTCAATAGCACGGGTGATGGCCGAAATAGAGTTCATATTCTTCATTTCGGTACGGACACCTAATTTGTCGCTTCCTTCAGGACGGATGGAAAGGTTAACGTCGCAACGCATAGAACCTTGCTCCATACGGCATTCGGAAACCTTGGCAAAACGAAGAAGGGAACGAAGGCGTTCGAGATATGCCACAACCTCTTCGGCAGAAGAAAGGTCGGGTTGAGATACTATCTCGATAAGGGGAACGCTGGTACGGTTAAAGTCAACCAGGGTGGTATCGGTCCAGTCATCGTGAACAAGTTTACCTGCATCCTCCTCCATATGGATTTGTTTAATGCGGATATATTTTTCACCCTTGGAGGTTTCAATTTTCACCTTACCGTTTACACAAACAGGGGCAAACCATTGGGTTGTTTGATAAGAACAGGGAAGGTCGGGATAGTAATAACTTTTCTTATCAAAGGTGGTTACGCGGTTGATATCGCAATTAAGCATCATACCGGCGGTCATTCCCAAATCCACAACCTTTTTGTTGACAATGGGAAGCATACCGGGCATACCGCAACAGGCGGGACAAACGTGGTCGTTTTGCTCTCCGCCGAATTTAGCGGAACAGGAGCAGAATATTTTTGACTGGGTGGCAAGTTCAATATGGACTTCCAGACCAATGACGGTTTCGTATTTAGCCATAATTATTTGCCCTCCTTTTCAAAAATCTCGGCAAGGGCAAACAATACGTTTTCGGAAAATGCCTTACCAACGATTTGAACGCCCCCTGCGGTTACTACGGGAAGTCCCGAAATAGATGCAGGTGCGGTGTAGATGTTTTCATCAAAGCAGAGAAGTTTATTGTTTTCAATATCTGCTTTTGTATATTTTTCTTTAGATACACAAGGCATAATAATTGCATCATATTTGCCGAAAAGTTCAGCAAATTTTTCGCAGATTACACGGCGGATGCGAAGTGCCTTATCATATACCTTGAAATAATTCTCGGTGGATAGACAATCAGAACCGTAAAGAATAGCGGTTTTAATAACATCACCAAATGCCTCGCTTCGGCTGTTGGTGTAAAGTTCACCGATGGTTTTGTAATTTTCACTGCGATAGCCAAACTTAACACCGTCATAACGGGATACGTTATTGCAAAGTTCCGCCGACATTAAAATGTTCCAAGCGGTTTTAGCACAGGTGAAAGTATCGGCGTCAATCTCCTCAACCTCTACCCCTTTTGCCTTAATAACTTCGCAGAATTTATCGGTATTAACACCCTTAATAACTGCCACTTTTTTTGCGGGAGTAAACTCTGCATCGGCTTTAATAAGGTCGATATCGGTATCGCTTAAACTTGTGCCGTCCTTATCATCGTGTCCTGCAATAGAGGAAAGAACAAGACGGCATTTATTTACGCTGTCGGCGGTGATAGAAATAGTTTCACCCGAACAAGCAACGGGAATAGTACCAAAGCGGGATACGGTACCATAGGTAGGTTTGATATTTACCTGACCACTCAAGGCGGCGGCACGTCTTTGTGCACCGTTTACGTCGAGGCCAACTACAGCATAAATATCACCATCGGCTACAACCTTTGAGGTGGCGGAGATAAGCTCATCATCGCATCCCTCAAAATAGGATGTTTCGCCCAGCAAATCAATACCAAACTCACCTACATTAATTTTACCTGCGATTTCGTATCCTGCCCTGCCCAGTTTTTCAACGATTTCGGCATCGAAAAGGGACATATATCCCTCAAGCATTTTAGAACCGGCGGTGGTAGGATATTCCTTTGTTAAAATCATATCTTCAAGGGCAATTCTCATACCGCTTGCATTTTTGTTTTCACACAAATAAGTTTTCATAATCTCCACCCCTATTCTACAAGACGGGGTACTTGCCAGTATCCGTCGTATGCTTCGGGAGCACCTTTTTGAAGGTCATCCCTTTCGAATTTTTTAATGTGGACATCCTCTCTGACAACCGTTTCCAGGGGCATTACGTGTACCATACGCTCCACGTTTTCGGTGTCAATAGCGTTTAAGATATCCATTTCCTTTTCGCACTTGTCGAAAAACATAAGAAGTTCGTCTTCCTGTGCATCGGTAAGGGATAACTGATTTAATCTTTCAAGGGGGGCTAATGAATTTTTATCCATTGTCCTTCACTCCTTTATATAAGAATGTAAGAATTATTCTCTAATCTGGATGTTTGCTTCGCGGAGTTGTTGTTCGGTAACGTCGCCGGGAGCACCCATCATAAGGTCTTGAGCATTACCGTTTAAGGGGAATGCAATAACGTCGCGGATGGTATCTTCCTCGGCAATAAGCATAATCATACGGTCAACACCGGGAGCCATACCTGCGTGGGGAGGTGCACCGTAGGAGAATGCAGTATATAATGCACCGAATTTTGCCTTAACATCCTCTTCGCCGTATCCTGCAATTTCAAATGCCTTCTTCATAATTTCGGGATTATGGTTACGAACTGCACCGGAAGAAAGTTCTACACCGTTGCAAACGATATCGTATTGATATGCAAAGATTTCGAGGGGATCTTTGTTAAGAAGGGCATCCATACCGCCTTGGGGCATAGAGAAGGGATTATGGGTAAAGTCGATTTTGTTGGTTTCGGAATTCAGTTCATACATGGGGAAATCAACAATAAAGCAGAATTCAAAGGCATCTTTGTTGATGATATCAAGTTGTTCACCGAGCCAGGTGCGGATTTCACCCGAAAGACGGTTTACAACCGAGATAGCATCACAGATAAAGAATACGGTTTCGCCGTCTTTAATACCGGTGATAGCTTTAAGTTCTTCCTTCTTTTCATCGGTAAGGAATTTTGCAATAGGTCCTTTGTATTCATCACCTGCAAGGGTTAAGTATCCGAGACCCTTCATACCGATGCTCATAGCAAATTTAAGGGAATCTTCAAAGAATTTCTTTGATTTACCTGCACAGTTTGCCACAATACCTCTAACGGGTTTGCCTTTAAAGAGGGGGAAATCCACACCGCCGAAGAATTCGGTCAAATCGCAGATTTCAAGGGGATTGCGAAGGTCGGGTTTATCGGTACCGTATTTGAGCATAGCATCGGCAAATGCAATTCTCTTGAAGGGGGGTTCTGATACCTTTTTGTCTGAAAATTCTTTAAAGGTGTTATATACAACCTTTTCGGCTACCTCGAATACGTCTTCCTGAGTAGCGAAGGACATTTCAAAGTCAAGTTGATAGAACTCACCGGGGGAACGGTCTTGACGGGCATCCTCATCGCGGAAGCAGGGTGCGATTTGGAAATAACGGTCAAATCCCGATGCCATAAGCAACTGTTTGAACTGTTGGGGTGCCTGGGGAAGTGCATAGAACTTGCCCTTGTGTTTACGGCTGGGAACGAGATAGTCACGAGCACCTTCGGGGGATGATGCAGTAAGGATAGGTGTTTGGATTTCGAGGAAACCCATCTCCTCCATCTCTTTGCGTAAAAAACTTAAAATCTTGGAACGGAGAACAATATTATTATGGATTTTAGGATTTCTCAAATCGAGAAAACGATATTTGAGGCGAACGTCCTCTCTGGTTTTGGTGGAGTTTTCGGGCTCAAAGGGAAGTCCCAAATTACAGGGGCCAAGCACCTCTAATTTATCGGCACGAACCTCGATCATACCGGTCTTAATCTTTTCGTTAACGGTTTCTTCATCCCTCTTGGTAACGTTACCCTCAATAGAGATAACGGTCTCGCGGGAGATACCGCTGAGCATAGAGTCATCCACAAAAACGACCTGAGTAATACCGTAATGGTCTCTGAGGTCAACGAAAAGTACACCCCCGTGGTCGCGGATAGTATCCACCCAACCGGTGAGTGTAACACGACTGCCGATGTGTTCCACATTCAATTCATTACAAGTGTGTGTTCTTAACATAATATAATTCTCCTTTTATAATATGATTGTTTGATAAATTTACAAAATAAAAAAGTCCATCCCTTGATAAATAATTCAAGGGACGGACATAAATCCGCGGTACCACCCAAATTGGTTTATATAATATAAACCCACTTTATTAAACATCGTAACGTGATGCAACGGACGGTTCTACTCTCTTTTGATTTCTTCCGCCGACTCCGAAGTGTTATTCACCGAATCTCCGTTACCGCCTTGCACCAACCGACGGCTCTCTTGAACGAATATACCCGACTACTTCTCTTCATCATAGCCAAAAAATATTAAATTTCAAAAATACGAGGAAATTATATCACAGTAAAATTTCCTTGTCAACATTTTTTCATACAATATTTTATATAAACTCTACCTCAACAACATGAAGGGTTTCACCCGATACCCTGAATTTAATATTATACTCCGAAAAGGATATTCCGTATATCCTCTCACTATCATCAATATATGACGGGCGGGGGTCCTGCTCTAACACTTTTATTAAGGCGGTTCTTTTATCCTCCGCTATTTTTAGAAGCAGATCCTTTGGGAAATCCACAGTAAGATAATGCATCTTGGTATCACTTGTGTATCCTTCTAAAGCGTCGGGGATACAGTCGGACAGTGGGATATAGGGTTTAATATCGTAAATGGGTGTGCCGTTCATAAGGTCGGCTCCGGTTATATATATGACGGTGCCCTCGGTTTTGGTCTTGACGATATCCTTTATCTTAACCGCCGACAGTCCCACGGGATTTGGGCGGAAAGGACTTCGGGTGGCAAAAACACCCATTCGGGTGTTGCCTCCAAGGCGAGGCGGACGGACAGTGGGGGACCACTCTTCCCTCTTTGCCTCGGAAAATTCCCAGATAAGCCAGATGTGGGAAAACTGCGAAAGGCCTTTAAGGGCGGAGTCATCCCGATATTCTTTTTCAAATACGATTTTGCCCACAAGTTCGTCAATTAAACCACTCTGACGTGGAATACCGAACTTGTCGGGAAAATCGGTGTAAATTGTGGCAATCTTTTTCATACAAAACCTCGGTGAAATTATTACTTTTTGATTTTATCATATTATTTCAATATTTACAACCGCCCAAAACAAGCATTTACAAAAAGAATACCCTGTGATACAATAAACAATGATGAACGAGTGTTCATTTTTTACACTATTTAATTATATGTTGTCTTGTAATATAAAGGGAGTTTTTAGTATGAAACCTAAAAATAATAATTACAAAAACATAATAAAGCGTATAGGTATATCTTTTTGTTTGTTTATAGTTGCTAATTTTTTAATATATTTTGCAAAATGGTATTTTTTTAATGATTTCCCACTAAAAAGAGCAATGTTGGCTTTTTGTGTGTTAATATTCTCTTTTATAATGAGACGGCTCTGGGATTATGCAAAAGAA
>JAZQJN010000200.1:0-2140 GCA_045541655.1 Acutalibacteraceae bacterium | reverse complement strand
ATGGCTACGATCCGACTTGATTTCATAAGTGGTGTTGTTGTCAGCAGTGAAGCTGGTACCAACGTCGCCAACTTTACCATCAAGAATAGCTTTGATCATATATGCACCGCAGTTACCAACATCGATGGGGTTCCACAAATACATATAGGGACAAGCTTTATCGTCGCCAACATAATCCTTCATTTCGGAAGGAAGACCCAAACCAGCAATCTTGATGCCACAATCGGGATTGTTAGCAACAACTTGAGCTGCAGCGAGAACGCCAACGGTGGTGGGGCAGCAAACTACTTCCAAGTTGGGATACTTGGTCATTAAGTTTTGCATTTCGTCGGTGGATTTTTGGGATTCGTCATCACCATAAACGGTTTCAACCCATTTAAGGTTAGCATATTTAGCATCATCCTTGATGATAGCTTTCATAGCTTCGATCCAAGCGTTTTGGTTGGTAGCGGTAGAAGAAGCAGAAAGAACTGCAAATTCGCCTTCGCCGCCGGTCATATCCATAACGGAGTCAACAAGAACTTGAGCAACTTCTTTAACACCAGCTTGGTTAACGAACATTTGAGAACCAGCGGTATCAGAGTCCAAAGTAACTACTGCAATGCCCTTATCGGTAGCAGCTTTAATGGTTGCTTCGAGAGCAGCTGCATCGTTAGCAGCGATAGCAATACCTTTAACACCTTGAGCTACCAAGTCGTTAATAATAGCGATTTGGTCTTCTGCAGAGGTAGTTTCGGGGGATTTTTCGAGAGCGGTAACGCCAATAGCGTCACAAGCTTCTTTAAATCCTTGAACCATACGGGACATGTAGGGATTTGATGCGTCCTTACAGATGATGGCGTAAACAGGTTTGTCTGAGCTTCCGCCTCCGTTGCCACAAGCAGCCAAGCCAACGATCATAAGCACGGCCAACAACATAGCGATCAATTTTTTCATTTGATTCATTCCTTTCTTATGAAGAAAAATATTTTATATGAACGCTTTCGCGTACATACCACAATAATTATTTAACCGCTTTTTTCTTGCGATTTTTAATGGCATCCTGGATGGTGGGATATAATACAACAACGATCAACAAGATACCGAGGATAATACGGATTGTCTGACCGCTAAGGTTAATTAAATTCAAACCATAGCGAAGCAATCCGACAATGAATATTGCGATGAAGGATCCAACGAAGGTTCCCTTCCCACCGGCAGTGGAAATACCGCCAAGCACACACATTGAGATAGCTTCCAACTCATATCCCTCGCAAGCATTACTCTTAACAGAGCCCATCCAAGAGCAATAAATCACAGCGGTAATACCGCAGATAAGTCCTGCGAGGGTATATACAAACATACGAACTTTTTGCACCTTGATACCTGCATAGGCAGCTGCTTTTTTGTTTTCACCAATAGCAAACATATGTCTGCCAAACACGGTTTTATGCATAACCAATCCAAATACCAATGCCAATACGCAGAAGAAGATAAACAAATATGGAACCATATTTCCTACACGACCGTAGTAAATTTCGGTAAACCATTTTATCTTTTGCATACCGCCTGTGGATCCGTCACCAAGGATTCTTTCTGACAATCCACGGAAAACGATGTTTGTAGCCAAGGTAACAATCATAGGAGCTAATTCGGTGTATTTAGTCAAAATCAAACCATTCAATGCACCGCATAGTGTACCGACAGTTATTGCAGCCATAATACCCAACCAAATATTACCGGTTGAATTGAACACAATACCTAATACTGTAGCAGATAAACAAATATTACCACCTACAGAAAGGTCGATATCACCCAAAAGCAGAATGTATGCCATAGGCAAAGCTACAAGTGCTTTGGTTAAAAATCCATTAATGTTAGTAAAAAGATTGTAAGCATCAAGATAGTTAGAAGATAAACTGATGTTCATCACGTTTACGCCAAGGAAGATCAAGACAAGCAAAAACTCCCAGCGTAAAAATAAACTTTTAGCAGAGCGTTCACGAACAGAGGAAATAGTTCTTCCGGATTTAGTTGCCATTAGATCTCCCTCCCTTCAAGTGCTCTACGGGCAGCATTGCGTTGCACAATAACGTTAATAAGAACAGCTACAGCAATAATTCCACCCTTAAGTGCTTGTTGCCAGAAGGCATCTATACCT
>JAZQJN010000199.1:0-1831 GCA_045541655.1 Acutalibacteraceae bacterium | reverse complement strand
GGGGAGTCCTGCAATTAAATCCATATTTATAAAATCTATGCCAACATAACGGGCAAGATTATATGCATCAAGGGTTTGTTCTACGGTATGTTTTCTGCCGATTATTTCTAAACTCTTGTTACTCATAGTTTGAGGGTTAATGCTTATTCTGTTTGCACCAAGACGTTTTATGGTTTCGAGTTTTTCTCTTGTTACGGTATCGGGGCGACCTGCCTCTATAGTATATTCTTTAACCTCTGACATATCGAAGTTATTATTTATGGCGGTCATTATCTTTTCAAGTTGGGGTGCGGAGAGTTGGGTGGGTGTGCCTCCACCAAAATACACGGTGCAGAGTGTTAACCCCAAATCTTTAGTTATTCTTGCGGTTTCTTCTATTTCTTTGCAAAGAAGTTCAACGTAAGGGTCAACAAGTTTTGCCGCCTTTTCAATAGAGTGGGAAACAAAGGAGCAATAGGAACATCGGGTTGGACAAAAGGGGATTGAAACATAAAGAGAAAATGCTTTTTCGCTGTTATTTTTCTCCGCTTTAAGTTCAGCATTATAACAGTATTCACAAAGATTTGCCTTTTCGGATGATACTAACAGTCGTTCCGTCATATCAGATTTCGCCTTATCAATACTTCCCATCTCTTTGGTAAGTGTTGATAACAGTTTTGCCGGTCTTACTCCCGTTAAAACTCCCCATTTAGGAGTAAATTCACATATATCACAGAGCATTTCAAAAATTAATCGAGCGGTATGTAGTTCACCCTCATTTTCTGAACACACCGTTTCTCTTTCCATACGTTTACCAAAAACGCAAACACCGCACTTAACCGACAGCATATCGGTATTGCATCCTGCCTCATTTCCCTTAAGGATTTGGGCATAAACAAAGGGTTCGGTATTTGGAATTGTTTCGGTATGCTCTATTTTTTCGCAGGGGAAAAACAACCGAATTACATTTTCGATTTCATAGGAATATTCAGATTTATTGAGGTATAATTTTATCATTTGTATTCCCCTAAAACAAATTACATATAAGGATTTGCTCTTCTTTCGGTATCGAGGTCGGTTTTATCGTAATGCCCAGGATAAACTGTATAGTTTCCATCCATTTCGGCTAATGCTTTAAGAGAATTTAACATCTCTTTTGCATTTCCCGTGGGGAAATCTATTCTTCCCATACTGCCACCTGTAAAGAGGGTATCCCCTGAAAAGATGGCATCTTCGCATATATAACACACACTACCCTTGGTATGCCCGGGAGTATGCATTACCTTTATTTCCATATCCCCTAATTTAAGGGTTTGGTTGTTTGTTACGATAATATCGGTATTTACAATATATTCTTCTCCACACAAAACTTTAGAAAGGGAGATACTACTATCGGTAAGTCCCTTTACGTCCTCTTTATGTGCAACCACCTTTGCTCCCGTTATGGCTTTAACCTCATTTGTGGCGGCAATATGGTCCCAATGACAATGGGTAAGGAGGATGTATTTTAACCTATCTCCTAACTCGGTGGCAAAGTCGATAAGTTGCTTTGAAGGATAAGGTGCATCCACAAGCACCCATTCAGTTTCGTTATCGTCGGCGATAAAATATCCGTTGGCGGAGAGAGGTCCGCACACCATCTTTTTTACAATCATTTTTTCCACTCGTCCGTATCTAAAAAAATGGTAACGGGCCCATCGTTCAGAAGTTCTACCTTCATATCGGCACCAAAGATGCCTTTTTCTACGGTATTGACCCCAAGTATTTTGAGTTCCTCGCAGAAAAGTTCATAAAGTGGTTCTGCCTTTTCGGGACGGGCGGCGTTTATAAAGGAGGGACGATTACCGTGGCT
>JAZQJN010000198.1:0-1633 GCA_045541655.1 Acutalibacteraceae bacterium | reverse complement strand
ATAGCACCTGCCAAACCGGCAATGGCTCCGTTAATAGTATAAACAGCAATTTTCACTCTATCAATACGAATACCTGAAATTTTTGCAGCTTCCGGATTTGAACCAACTTCGTAAATCTGACGGCCGAAATTGGTCCATTTTAAAAATACGAACATAGCTACAAACATTAAAATAACAATCCAAAATAGATTATTAAGACCAAGGAAACTACCTTGTGCAAAGGATTTGTAACCTGCGAGCATCTTATCGGAGGGGACCCATTTTGTGCCGGATACCAGATAGGTTAATCCACGGAAGATGTATTGCAATCCTAAAGTAGCAATAATAGGAATAACCTTACCTTTAGAGATGGTAACACCAATCACGCTACCGCAAATACTACCAACAAGAATACTAAACAAAAATGCCAATAACGGATTAGTAATAATACCGTCTGCCATCAATAACGAAGTGGACATACCGCTTAATGCTAACGTTGCACCAATTGAAATATCGATACCGCCAATAAGCAAAACCAAAAGCATACCAAAGGAAAGAACCATGGTATATGCGTAGTTTTGGGTCAATTGGGTAATAACGGTTTTTGTTAAAAATGCCCCGCCGGAACGCCATTGAATGACCAAAACAAGCAAGATCATAACCAACAACAAACTTGATTCACGACTGCGTAACAGACCTGAAACTTTGCCGAGGGATTTACTTTTTGTTTGAATCACGATTACTCTCCCCCTTTCTCTGAAGTATGCTTAGCCATAGCCAATTCCAAAATCTTTTCTTGTGTTGCTTCCTCTCGGCTTAATTCGCCGGTAACACGACCTTCACACATAACGATAATACGGTCGGACATACCCAAAATTTCGGGCATTTCAGAGGAAATCATAATGATAGCATAACCATCCAGAGCCAATTCGCCCATAATTTCGTAGATAGCTGCCTTAGCACCTACGTCAACACCCTTTGTGGGTTCATCTAATATAAGCAATTTGAAATCTGAACCAAGTGCTTTAGCAACAACTACCTTTTGTTGGTTACCGCCCGACAATGAACTTGCTTTATCAAAAACGGTAACGGCTTTGGTATCTACCCTTTCTGCCAGATCTTTAGATACTTCGTTCTCTTTTTTCTCATCAATAAACAATCCACGAACGTAGGATTTAAGTTCTGTAAGGGTGATATTTCTACCTATACCCCAATCAAGAATTAATCCTTCGATTTGTCTGTTTTCGGGAAGTAAGCCAATACCCATCTTCATTGCTTCGGCGGGATTGCGAACCTTTACTTCTTTACCTTCCCAGAAGATCTTACCTGATTTTAGTTTTTCAACACCAAAGATGGTTTGAACAACCTCTGTACGACGGGCACCTACAAGACCTGTAAGGCCAAGTATTTCACCTTTACGAACGCTGAAGGAAACGTCTTTGAAATAACCTGTACGGCAAAGATTTTCTACACGAAGGATTTCTTCACCTAACTCAACCTCAGGTTTTGGGAACAAATCGTTGATTTCACGACCTACCATTGCTTTGATCAGGTCTGCATTTGTGATTCCATCTACATCATAAGTTCCGATGTACTGTGAGTCACGGAATACAGTAACACGTTCTGCAAGACGATACATATCTTCAAAACGATG
>JAZQJN010000197.1:0-8621 GCA_045541655.1 Acutalibacteraceae bacterium | reverse complement strand
AGCATCTATATCTTCGTCGCCATCAACGTCGGCGATGGTTTTTTGCGAGGAGGTAAATTCTATCTTACCTACTACAGCATGAAGTACAGCCAATGCATCGGAGGCATCCACTTCACCGTCTCCGTTCACATCGCCGTATTTAACAGCAGGATTCGCTTTTACACAGGTAAAGGTTACGTATACGTATACCTGGGTTTGGGATGGATATACCTTCATACTCTGTGGCTTTTCACTGTTAATATAGGTTTCAACATTGTTTGCAAATTTGCTTACATCGGCTCCTTTTACCTTTGCGGGAATAAGTTTTATTTCTAACTCGTATTCTTCTCCCGCTACGAAGGTATCATCCTCTGTAACAACACCATCGGGACCTATCCAGGTTATCTTCCCAATAGAATACTTCTCGGGATTATGAACTGTGGCGGTTATTTCGGGTGATTTTCCTGCAACGGGAGGTACGATTCCCAAAACATTTATGAGAGATACGGTGGAATCGCATACTCCAAAGTTGTATTCAACCTCTATTACCTCTTCGGGGAACTGGTCGTATGCTTTATCTACCACAGCGGTTTTTCCGTTAACGTTCGCTTTAACGTTGGGGTCAAGATCTTCGGTCAGGTCAAATTCATAGCCGTTATTTGCTTTAACCCAAAATACGATTCTGTATTCGTGGCCATCCTTAAACTGTTCGGCTACAAACATTTTTCTGTTATTGTCGGTTACGTCATACCACTGAATATCGGAGGGGTCGAAGATTGAATATGCATCACTCAAGGTATTGGGAACACTTCCTGCTTGCGTTCCTGCCACGGGAGGCATCACCTCAAGGTTTACCTCTTTTATGAGTGAAGAGCAGGGTTCAAAAACATATATTGCCGCTATGGAATAGGTGGGGTCTTCCCCACTAACCGTTACCGCTTCTACCTTTTTGCCGTTAATGTATGCCTTCATTTTTGAAACTGCATCAAACTCAAACTGTTCTTCTGTGGTTTCTACTCCAATGGTAACCTTATATTCCTTACCCGCTTTGAAGGTTTCATTTGCAGACATTGTTTTACCATCGGTTACGTTGTACCATTTTACGAAGGAGGTTTCGTATTTATCTTTATCACTACTGATATACACACTGTCTGACGGGGTTTTATCCATTACCGGAGCTGAGATATGAAGGTTAAGTTCATCTATGGTGTAGGTGGGCAAAAGTTCTTCAAAATGAAGAAGGACAACGTCTTCGTAGGTTTTATCGTTGGCTGCGGTTACAACTACGCGAAGGGGCATTGTGGTTTCTTCTGCCGGTCTGTCGGGAGTCCATCCGAAAGCACCTGTAAGTTCAGGCATCAAGGTCCACACAGTATCTTTTCCTGCATATTCCGTAGCGGTGTACCATTCAGTCTTTTTCTCCTTACCGCTGTTTCCTCTTGTGAATACCTCGGGACAATTCTTCATATTGTAGGGAATCGTTAAAACGTAGGGTTTATCTAAAATTTCAAACTTTTCGGGATAATATTCCTGCAAGTTTTTATAGTTTCTGTAATAATCCAAAAAGGTTTGATTTATGGCGTATTCCATACGTTCTTGAAGATCATCTTCGGTTGCTTTATTCATGGTGGAAATAAAGGGTGGGGTATTTACTTCATAACAAGGGATATCCACTCCATCAGGGTTTTTAACGGTGGTAAGTTCAAGCCGTGCTCCCTTTAAGAAGGAACGTTGATTAGCGTTGGTATTGCTTACGGGGATGGTACCTCCTGCTACTATAACGGTTCCGTAGCCGTTATTGCAATAGGAGAAGGTATTGCCTGTGGCACTTACGTTGTGGAACATTCCGCCAAGCACGGTTACGTTGGGGTAAAAACATCCGTATTTTGTATAACTACCATATGATGCTGACAAAATATGACACTTTGCATAAAATACACCGTCGTGAATTGTACAGGAAGGCAAGTCATACATATATGCCATATGGAGAAGTTCCACAATCGCACCGCCATTTGATTTGGAAGCATCAAAATATCCGTCGTAAATTTCTACGTTACCTTGTTCTGCAAAAACAATAGAACTTTCTGACATACTGTTTGGTGCGATTATTCCGTAGTTACCGCTTTCTATAACAAGATTACCATTTTGCAAATGGAATATCTTATAGGATGATGCGTTGTTGCTGTTTGAAAATTTGATTGTACCGCTCTCGTCCATCGAAGTGTCACACACGTACATCGACGTTTCATTTTTAATGGTTATTAAGGATGTATCAAGAGAGTTTGCAGTTCGGGATATAGTGTATCCGTTAAGGTCGAGTTTGAAAAAGCCCATATTATCAACAACAATGTTGTTATTGTTAATGCTATCATTTACAATAATGTCTTTTTGCAAACGGAACATAACAGAGGCGGATGCAATTTCTGCCGCACGTTTCAACTCGGCATAGTTATCAATAAGATATGCTCCATCATGATCTTTTTCAAAATAAATCTCTTCTTCTGCCGCAACGTTAAAAAGGGTTAAGGGTACCGCTCCCAAAATCAACGTAATTGCAAGTATTAAACTTAATAACTTTTTCATATAAAAACCCACCATTTTATATTTTATGTTATTATAATAACATAAAAATTCGGATTTGTCCCCATACTAAAAGTATGGGATGGGGGGGTTTTTTAGTTTTTTCGGTTACGGTTTTGTAATTTATACAAATAAATAAGCCGAGAAGCAAAAGTTCTTCTCGGCTTTATCTATTTTATTATATTATTTTTCGTTTAGTTAACTGACCCATCACCTTATTGAGCCCCGTTGCCATTACATCAACAGTGAGTCGGAGTTTTTTCTCTTTTTGTTCTCCGTTCATTTCTTCAATGGCATTAAGTATATAAGGCAAATCTTCAGTACCGTTTAGGAATGCTCTGTCTAAAACCTCTTTGGCACGGAAATAACCATCCTTAAACATTTCTTCTATAACGTCACGCTCAAACACGAGGGAATCCCTTAAGGTGCGTTTGGGAGGAAATGTAATTTTGATAACCTTTTTGTCAAACTCGGGATCTTCAAAGGTATAGCAACAATCATCAAAATATACGCAAATTACATAGTCGATTTCTTTATCGAGCAGAGGATACACGGGGATAATATCACCGAAACCTCCATCAAGATAATATTTGCCGTTTATCTCTACCGAATCATTTACCACAGGCAATGCGACACTGGCTTTAAGATATTTTGGCATAATATCCCGACTAAGGAAGGCAAAATTGGTATATTCAATAACACGGTTTTTAAGATCAAGAAGGGGGACAAAGAGATCTCTTTTAAGTCCGCTGCCAAGTTCACAGATATCTTTAATGGTGTTCTGAAGGAAATCACTCTGGGCAAGACGGTTAAGATATACTCGTTTTTTGCCGATGCATATCTTCTTCCAAATGTCTTCTGCCACATCTAATCGGTCATACATAAAGGCACAGGTATTCAGAGCACCCACAGAGGCACTACTGAAATAACTTATGTCGGAGGGAAGTAAGTATTCTCTGAGTGCTTTTAATGCACCAACCTGATATGCTCCCTTTGCCATACCGCCTGCCAATACCAAACCGATATTCATTAGCTTTGAGCTCTTTTCCTTTCAATGATTTTTTTATATACCTATACACTTCTATTATAACCCTAATACGAAATTATGTCAAGGAAAATCTCCCCTTGGAGTTTAACCAAGGAGAGATTTATTTTTAGGTATTATTTTTTGATAAAATTGCTATTTTTGCACGGGGAAGGAATCAATACTTCCAATAGAATACTGCAACACTAACAGTGCATCAATAGAACTTATTTCGCCATAGGGAGAACCTACATCAGCTGCCTTAAATTGAGCGGGGGTAAAGGTAATTTTGCCTACAGAACATTGAAGTACCTTTAGGGCATCTCTGACGGTGACAATTTCATCACCGTTAACATCACCATAGACAAGTGATTCAAGTACCGCTTCGATTTCTTCTAACTTATAAAGATTTGTAACGTATTTCTTTTGAGCATCGGTAAGATTTTCGTAAGATTCACGAGCATCCGCTGTTGCATCTTCATCAAAATTCTCAATGGCATCTATTTTACTCATTACCACCTGTGCCATGGCCTTATCTACAGCAACCTTACCAACGTAATATTCATATGTTTCTCTCGCATCTTCAAGAACAAGAACAGAATCGGCAATACTGTCGGCGGCATCTTCACCGTAGGTTGCAATAAGTTCACTGAGGGCGGTTTCGGCTTCAACAATGGCTTGTTCCTTATCGAGATAGTTTTCCTCGGTGATTTCGCCGATTGCCTCAATTTTTTCTGCAACTGCCTGTGCTGCCAAAGCACCTTCATCAACAGGTTCTTCTGCTTCAATGGTGAAGGTATCTAAAACAAGTCCGTTGATTTGTTTGGTGGTTACAACCAGGTTGTTGTTATCAACCGATACGGTGGTGTATGCGGCTTGGGTCAATTCGGGAATTGTTATGGAGAACATTTCCTCAATATTGCTTGTATCGTTAATTCCGTCGTGATTAAGGGCGGTGGAGCCGATGGTGGTGTAAACCGTACCGGTTCCTTTTTTAATATTGTCGGTAACTGCTTTTGAAACTATCTTACCATCCTTCATAGGATAGGTTCTTGTAACAAGATGGGAGTGACCTTGGATTACTAAATCTACTCCGTATCCTTCAATTGTGTCGGCAAGGGTTGGTCTGCTTTCTTCACCGCCTACTCTATGATATACGGGTTCGTGAATCAACATTACCGTCCACTTAGCATCACGATTGGCCTCTAAATCATTGATAAGCCATTGACGTTGTGCCTCTAACAAATACTTATCATCGGAGGTATAGTTACCTGTATTAAGCACGATAAAGTGGGCGTTGCCGTAGTTGTATGAATAGATGGTTTCATCGGAATTTTCTACGGTATATTTAAGGTTTGCATCGGTGATTTTTGCAATCTCATTTTGGTCAAGGGCGGCGATACCACCATTGTTGGGATGATTGAAGTGGAGATCAAAATAGGTGTGGTCTCCTGCTACCATAGTATCGTGGTTACCCATAGTTACGAAATTAGGTGTGGTTGCACCGTATTCACCAAGTGCCTTGAAGTACATATTCCAATAGTTTCTGTTGGATGCGGTTTCTACAACGTCACCTGTGTGGAGCATAAACGCGGGATTTGGAACCTCTTCGTATGCTTCTTCTATAGCCGTCTTAGAATACATAAATCCTTTATAGGGTACGGTGGTACCATCCCAAGTAATACCTTGGGTGTCGCCAATTGCGATAAAGGAGAAGTCATCCACACCCTCGGCGGAGGTGGTAAAGGTATAAATCTTGCTCCATTTATTGGTATAATCGGTGCTTCCCTTTATACCGATTCTGTATTCATAAGTGGTATTGGCGGTAAGGCCCGTAACGTCGCACTTATAGAAATCTTCATCGGCGGTATCTAACTTTTCTGCCTCTTTAACGGCATTTGCCACACTCCAGTTTTCGGTACCTGCTACACGATACTGAACCGCCATTGTGCTGCTTCCTACGAAGGCGGTTTTTGCAGTCCAGGCAAAATTACGGGTGGTTTTTGCATCGTTAAAGGAGGTTATAAGGTTATATACGTTTGCACCAAATCCCGTTGCGGTGGGTTCGGTGGTGGTGAGGGTATAATCGTTAAGGGTTATATCGGAATAAACAATATTTTCAGAAACGAGGGCATCGCCTGATGCGGAAAATACCTCAACGGCATCTCCACCAAGTAATGTAAAGTAACCTCTGCGGACAACCGAACCGTCGGGATAAACCGCTTCTACGGATACCATTTCCTGGATAGGATTAATATATGCCTTTATTGTGTATTTACCTGTGGGAACATCACCCACAATGGCTTTATTTCCCAATACGATTCCCCCTGTAGAAACGTAGAAAAGTTCTGCGTTTCCAAAACGAACGCTGACGGGACTATTGCCATCGAAGTTATATTCACCGGTATATACTGCTTGTTTATTTTCGGGAATTGATAAGGTATTGGAACTTAAAACTTGACTCTTGCTTACGCTGAAGGTAAAGTTATCAACTTGTGCTGCACCATCTTCACAGCGGAATACCAGGTTGGTCATTGCTCCTTGGTTTGCAGACATATTTACAAAATCTGCACTGGAACGAGCACCTGAAATAAGGATATTGCCCGATTTATCTGCAATAGAAGCGTATGCATTTCTGCCTTCCCACTTTATAGTGACGTGAAGGTCGGTATTGAGGAATTTGCTTTCATCAAAGGCGGTTGATGATGAACCGCAAAGGGTAGCGGAACCATCTTTATGGGGAAGTTCAACAAGGTTGAACCATCCACCAAAGGCAACGTACAATGCACGGGTATAGTTTTCTGCACCCCATACGCTTCCGTCACCCTTATCGGTGATTTTTGCATCAAACTCAAAGGTATAAATATTGGTGGAATTAAAATCGCCAACACCGGGAACCTTTTGCCAATTAAAGGTGAAGCCGTTTTTCTCGGCCATATTAACCACACCGTTTTTGATAACGGGTGCGGTTGCGTCACTCTTCTGGATGGTTTCTAATCCCCAAATGCCATCGTTAATCATGGCATTATCTACCCTGAAGTTTTCACTGTAGGTGTTAGTACCATCGGTGAACACGATATTATCAAGGATTGCAGCACCGTCTTCACAACGCCATGCAAAGGAACGGGTATATTTATTAACCGTTGCATAGGAATCATTGGTACGGGTACCTGTAACAACAACGGTGTTCCCGTTTTTGATGGTGGAGGTAATGGATTTGTTTGAAGGTTTCCATTCAACAATACATGTATATACGGTGTTTAATGCATAGGCGGAGGTGTTGGTGTTCCAACTGTCACCTGCACGAATACCTACGGTATTGGATGCAACGTTAGTGGCATTACGGAATTCGATTTGGTTATAATATCCGCCGGGAGCAAAATAAAACTCACGGTCACTTCCGGTTAGTCCGGGAAGATGAGCATTGTTACCAAAGTTTGTAACCTTTACGTCGAAGGTAAAGGTGTAGGTTTTATTGGCATCAAAGGTAGAAAATCCGGGAAGTTTTTGCCAATTAAGACGAAGACCGTCACCCTTTGCAAAACTCAAAGCATTGTTAACAACCGAGGGTTGACTTGTTTCAACGTATCCATAATCATCGGCAGTATCTGCTTTGTATTCTTTTTCCCAGGCATCGGAATAATTGAAAAAGGCAGAGGTAAGATCATCGGAAGGATCAAAAGATTGGAAATAACGGTTAGTTCCGTCGGTAAACAGGATATTGTCAAGGATTGCGGCACCGTCTTCACAACGCCATGCAAAGGAACGGGTATATTTATTAACCGTTGCATAGGAATCGTTGGTACGGGTACCTGTAACAACAACGGTGTTTCCGTTTTTGATGGTGGAGGTAATGGATTTATTTGAAGGTTTCCACTCAACGATACAGGTATATACGGTATTTAGTGTGTATAAGGAGGTGTTGGTGTTCCAACTGTCACCTGCACGAATACCTACGGTATTGGTGGAAACGTTGGTGGCATTACGGAACTCGATCTGGTTGTAATATCCGCCGGGAGCAAAGTAAAATTCACGGTCGCTTCCGGTAAGTCCTGTTAAATGAACGTTATTACCGAAATCTGTAATCTTTACATCGAAGGTAAAGGTGTAGGTCTTATTGGCATCAAAGGTTGCAAAACCGGGGAGTTTTTGCCAATTAAGACGAATACCGTTTTCTTTGGTAAAACTCAACGAATTTCCAACAACGGAGGGAGCTGTTGAGTTAATGTAACCATAATTATCGGCAGTGTCTGCCAAGTATTCGGTTTCGAAGGCACCGGTTTCATCATAAAACCAGTTGCTGAAACCGTCGTAGTTGCTGAAGGAGTCCTGATACAAAATGGTAGAGGATGCTTCGTTTTCGGCTGATGCCCACATTCCTGCTACTCCGAACATTTGCACAAGGAACATAAGACACAGAACTATTGATATTACTCTTTTCATAAATTTACCTACCTTCCTCAAGGGCATAATTTTATAATTAAACAACGCCATTTTAATTATAATATTTCTTTGCCCTTTTGTCAATAAAACAACAAATTTTTCACAATTATTTTAATGGTTGACTATATCTTGATTTAATGATAAAATCATATCAATAATTATTTAGGTGGTTACTTAATTTATGTCGAAAAATAATAATAAATCTTTGAAAAAGGCACCCCTTACTAAAAAAAGAATACTTACAATAATCCCCGCTTCGGTTATTCTTGCCCTGACGATTGTTATAACCGTTACAGGTATTTCAACCAAGTTCACCTTTAATCTTTGGGACACCCCCGAAAAGGCGGTAAATAGATATTGCGATGCCTTAAGTTCCGCAAACTACGTTGCCTTTAGCAATAGCGTTTATGGTGACAAAGTGGAAAAAGAATCAAAAGAATACACCGACAAAGATGCTTATATGAGGGAATATCTCAAAGATATTCACGAAAACTTTGGTGATGACGCCAAAATGTCGGCAAAGGATTTCAGCGTTTTCCACGAAGATACCGATGGCGGTGTATTTGTCGGTCAAGACCTTAAAAAACTTGGTGTT
>JAZQJN010000196.1:0-1700 GCA_045541655.1 Acutalibacteraceae bacterium | reverse complement strand
GGTAATATCTATGACGGTATTATCCCCACCGTTGATGCAGAAATTGCTGGCGAATTCGAAACCATTATGAAATGGGCTGACGAATTTAGAACCCTTAAAGTTCGTACTAATGCCGACACCCCCGCTGATGCTAAGAGAGCTCGTGAGTTGGGTGCTGAAGGTATCGGTCTTTGCCGTACCGAGCATATGTTCTTTGATGCAGAAAGAATTGCTGCTTTCCGTGAAATGATCTGCTCCGATACTGTAGAAGGAAGAGAAGCTGCACTTGCTAAGATTCTTCCCTATCAACAAGGCGACTTCGAAGCACTTTACGAAGCACTTGAAGGCAACCCCGTTTGCATCCGTTTCCTTGATCCTCCTCTCCATGAGTTTGTTCCCACCGAAGAAGCTGATATCAAGGCACTTGCAGATGCTCAAGGCAAATCTGTTGAAGATATCAAAAACATCATCGTTGGTCTTCACGAATTCAACCCCATGATGGGTCACCGTGGATGCCGTCTTGCAGTTACCTATCCCGAAATTGCCAAGATGCAAACCACCGCTGTTATTCGTGCTGCTATCAACGTTTCGAAAGCACATCCCGACTGGAACATCGTTCCCGAGATCATGATTCCTCTTACCGGTGAAGTTAAAGAGCTTAAATACGTTAAAGATGTAGTTGTTGCTACTGCTGATGCTGAAATCGCTGCAGCAGGTATCGATCTCAAATATGAAGTTGGTACCATGATGGAAATCCCCCGTGCTTGCCTCACTGCTGACGAAATCGCAAAAGAAGCTGACTTCTTCTGCTACGGCACCAACGACCTTACCCAAATGACCTTCGGCTTTAGCCGTGACGACGCCGGTAAGTTCCTTGAAGCATACTACGACAAGAAGATCTACGAAAACGATCCCTTTGCTAAACTCGACCAAACCGGTGTTGGTAAACTTATGGAAATGTCCATCGCCCTTGGTAAACCCGTTAACCCCAATCTCCATTGCGGTATCTGCGGTGAACATGGTGGCGACCCTGTTTCTGTAGAATTCTGCCATAACATTGGCCTTGACTACGTATCTTGCTCTCCTTTCCGTGTACCCATCGCAAGATTGGCCGCCGCTCAGGCTGCAATTAAGGAATCTAAATAATTAGATTTATAAAGCAAGTCAATCCCTCTGCCGAGAAATCGGCAGAGGGATATTGCGTTTTGCTAACTGTATGTTATAATAAAATAAAAAAGGATAAATTTATGAGCGGTAAAAATTACAAAAGTTTTAAAGATTATATTGAAAAAAGAACAGTTGCAGACATTATGTCCGATTATACTGAACAAAAAGACGAGTGGGAAGAACTTCCACTCGCTAAAACTGATAAAAAAAGCGATGCAGATTCCAAAACGAAAAACACCGACGCATGATGGATTCAATTTTATAATTTCCCTCTTTTGCTGATAGCACCACAGGCTGCTATCAAGGAATCTAAGTAATTAGGTTTATAAAGCAAAACTTATCGCCTTGCAGAAAGATTTTTATTAAACATATTGTGCTTATGGCTAATATATGATATAATGAACCAAATAGAATTTATGGTGATGCAATGGTTGATTTCACACAAAAGGAAAATGATTGCTCCGATTATCATTACAGTCATTATGATAGTGTATTATATTGCGTATTTCGGATTTTTGATTTCTTTACTTGGTGGTTTTTGGAAATATGTTTTG
>JAZQJN010000195.1:0-5779 GCA_045541655.1 Acutalibacteraceae bacterium | reverse complement strand
GGGGTGGACATAAGAGGACTCTTGCGGATTTTTTCCTCGATTTCGTTACAGATATCGGGATTTTCAGAAAGGAAAATCTTAACGTTTTCTCTGCCCTGACCGATTCTGTCTCCGTTATATGAGAACCAGGCACCACTCTTTTGTATGATATCTGCCTTAACACCGAGTTCCAAAATATCACTTTCGCGGGATATTCCCTTACCGTACATAATATCGAATTCCGCCTCACGGAAGGGTGGTGCAACCTTATTCTTTACAACCTTTGCACGGGTACGGGAACCCACCATTTCTCCTGCAACCTTAAGGGTTTCGGTGCGGCGGATATCTATTCTCACCGATGCATAATATTTAAGTGCCTTACCACCTGTGGTGGTTTCGGGATTACCATAGAACACACCGATTTTTTCACGAAGTTGGTTAATGAAGATAACAACACAGTTGGAACGGGAGATAACACCTGCCAACTTTCTGAGGGCTTGGGACATAAGTCGTGCCTGGAGTCCCACGTGACTGTCACCCATACTGCCTTCGATTTCGGCACGGGGTACAAGTGCTGCTACCGAGTCGATAACCACAACATCGATAGCACCCGAACGAACAAGTGCTTCGGCTATTTCAAGGGCATCCTCACCATTATCGGGTTGGGATACAAGAAGGGAGTCAATATTTATACCCAGGGCCTGTGCATATACAGGGTCAAGAGCGTGTTCAACGTCGATAAACGCTGCCTCGCCGCCTGCCTTTTGTGCCTCGGCTACAACGTGAAGGGCAATGGTGGTTTTACCGGAGGATTCAGGTCCGTAAATCTCCACAATTCTTCCCTTGGGAACACCGCCTATACCGAGGGCGAGGTCTAAGGACAAAGAACCGGTAGGAATGGCTTCAACGTTCATTCCGTAGTTTTGTCCCAATTTCATAACTGCACCTTTACCGAAATCCTTTTCAATTTGCAAAAGGGCGGTTTCAAGTGCCTTTTGTCTATCCTCAGGACCGTTTGCCTTTTTTGCTACAACGTTTGCACTCTTTTTCTCTGCCATAATAATTCTATCCTTTCATTCTTCACTAACAAAATTTATTTAGTACCGACCACAACGCGATATATTCCGTTAAGGTCTTTTTTTGAATACACATTTGATAATTTTTTGCGGAAAAACTCTTCCACATCACACTCTTGTCCGATGCCGATTTCTACCATCAAGGCACCCTTTTCTTCAAGATGTTCTGCCCATTTATCCCCTAAAACACGATAAAATACGAGTCCGTCATCTCCGCCGTCCAGAGCCGAAACAGGTTCGTTTTTTACCTCCGCCGACAAGTCTTCAATATCCCTTGTGGGAATATAAGGGGGATTTGAAAGAATAAGGTCAAACTGCGAAAAATCAGCGTGGTCATTTAACACGTCCGCCTTAACAGCGATGACATTTTCAGCACCGTTCAGGGCGATATTTTCTTTTAGATATTTAAAAGGGATATCCTTTAGTTCAACCGCGGTAACATCTGCAAAGGGGCATTCCTTTGCCACCGATATTGCAATACATCCGCTACCCGAACAAAGGTCTAAAACCTTTAGTTCTTTCTCGGGATTTTCTTTATGAACTTCATTCAGGAATTCTACCCCTTCATCCACCAACGTTTCGGTGTCGGGTCGGGGGACAAGCACTCCTTTACCCACCTTAAAGGGATATCCGTAAAATTCCCAAGTTCCTAAAATATACTGTAACGGTTCACCCTGTTTTCGTTTTGATATTCCCTCTTTATAAAGGGCAACATCCTGTTTTTCGGGATAAATATCCCTCCCCAGTGATAAAAGTTCACTGCGGGATACACCAAAAAAACGGTCTATAAGCAGGGCGGTTTCATATTTTGCGGTGTCGGGTGCTATAGGGGATAACTCCCCCACGCCCCACCGATAAAGTTCAAATAGAGAGGTCATTATTTACCCCATTCATCCTTGGATTTATCCTCAGGGATAACGGCGGTAAGTGCCTCGATTGCCACCTCGATCATATCGTCGGTGGGTTCTTTTGTGGTGAGATGCTGTACCCACACACCGGGAGCCGAAACAATCTTTGTAATCCAGTTGGGATGTTTACCGCAGTAACGGATAAGTTCATAACCAATTCCGCAAATAAGGGGCAAAAGAAGAATCTTAACGATTATCCAAAGCCAGGTAATGTTGCGGAGGGCGGGGAATATCATAAGGGTTATTGTAGAAATGAGGATGTTTATAACCAAAATGAGAATAAGGAAGGAGGTTCCGCATCTGGGATGAAAACGGGATTGTTTTCTGACGTTTTCTACCGTTAATTCTTCTCCCGCTTCGTAACAGAATATGGTTTTGTGTTCGCCGCCGTGATACATATAGGTCTTTTTAATATCGGGCATAAGGGCGGTGGCGGCAATATAAACAAGGAAGATAATTATTTTAAGAACACCCTCAATAAGTCCCTTGAAATAGTCAAGGTTGCCATTTTCAAAGAGGGATAAATCTACCCTTGATTCCACACCTAAAACATACCAGATGCTAAAGGGAAATTCGGCGGTAAAAAGGGTATTTAAAAGTTTAAATACAGCGGTGGGGAGCCACATAAAGAGCACCAGTGCCAAAACAACACCCAAAACTCCGGCAACAGCGGTAATAACCCCCATCATCTTTTCACCGAAAAGTTTGTAAAGGAAGGAGTCTTTCATCTCCTCTTTATCCTCTTCTTCAAATCCAACCTTTTCGGCAGATTTCATAAGGGCTTTGTATCCCACGATGTAGGAATCTATCAGATTAAATATTCCGCGGATAAAGGGCCAACCCAAGATTTTGCATTTATCTTTAAGATGCTTTTCGGGGAGTTCCTCTAAATCGGTACTGCCGTCGGGCATACGGGTTACCATAACGGTTTTTTCAGGCCCTTTCATCATAATACCTTCAAGCAATGCCTGACCACCAATGGCGGTCATTTTACAGGCCTTTTTTTCTTTAGACATAAATATCTCCTTTATTTATCATTAGCCCCCTTGTGAGATTACGCAAGAGGGCCAATTAGGTAAAAATCTTAAATTAAAGTTCAATGCAGAGATCTTTTACAGATACACCTGCTTTAATTTTTGCATCAAATTCAAGGATAAGTTTACCTGCTTCGGAATTTGCATCAATCTTTGCGATTTCAGAAAGGAGTTCAGCGGCAGGTTTATTTGATAATTCATCGTGTTTAAAGTTCATTGCAGCGGCTGCGGCAAGGCAGATATATTTGGGGGTAACGCCTTGAGATAAACACATATTTAATGCACCGATAATACGGTCGTTGGGATTAAGTTTACGGTTGATATCGTTACCAACACGTTTTACGGTGTCGCCTAATTGACGGTTTGCAAAACGGGTGATAAGGTCTTCAACGTGGTCGTTAAGTTCAATATAGGGAACGTTGTGATGTGCTGCAAGTGCAATGGCGGATTGTTGCATTGCACGGAGAACGAGAAGTTCTACGTAAGGGTCTTCAATGGCTTCCCAGATATAGTCAACGCCCATAAGAGAGCCGAGATATGCGGTAAATGCGTGACCCATATTGTGGATGAAAAGTTTTCTTTGAATATAGAATTCAAAGGGAGTAAAGGGTACCATATTTTTTACGGGAGGAATTTCACCCTTGAAAGCGGCTTTATCTACGGGGAGAATACCAAAACTTTCAACACAAACACGAAGAGGATTGTCACCCTTCATTTCATCGGTCTGAACGGGAACCATTCTGCCGATAGATGCTTCAACGAAACCAACCTTTTCGTCAAGGAGTTTCTTTTCTTCGTCGTTAAGTTCTGCGGCAATAGAATTTTTGAGGAAGGTATCTGCACCGATAAGGTTTTCGCAAATGATTATGTTAAGGGGTGCTTTGCTTTCATCCTCCCATCTTTTTCTGAGACCTTGTGCAATATTTTTAATGATGAATTTAAGAACGTTAACTCCTACAGCGGTTGCCATAAGATCTGCCTCGGCAATAGCGGTGGCAACTGCTTCGGGATCTTTACCGTCAACGCAGGATACGTTCTTAACAAGCATCTCTTCACTGCCTTCTTTGTAAAGGGTGCGAACGGGATAACAATGTTGGGTGTTAAGTTGCTCGATAACAGGGTCGGCTACGTCAACAAAGGCGGTTTCGTATCCCGAAAGATACAACAACTGACCAATAAATCCTCTACCGATATTTCCTGCTCCGTACATTACTGCTTTCATTTTTAATTACTTCCTTTCAGTGTATCTAAATACCATATTATTATAAAACATTATAACATAATAGTCAATAGTTCATCCCTTGAAATGTCCGAAAAATAGGTCTGAATATCTTGGGTTTTTAAGAATTTTTTTAACGTGTCGGGAGTGTATTCTACACCCTCTAATTTTTTCTCAAAATCCTCAATATTTTTAACGCCGAAAAAGTCTCCGAATATCCTTGGATTTTCGATTTTATTATCCTTAATATCAAAACATACCGTTACCAATCCGCCCTTGAACTTCGCCTCGTTTTTGAAGGAATAATCCTTATCGAAACCGTAATTCCATTCCTTGGTGCTGTATTTTTCAATATACAAACGGTCAATCTCTTTCTCATCATCGGGGGTGATTTCATACAGAGTATTACCCTCATTTTTCAGAGCAAATTTCAGAAGCAAATCTTTAAATTCCATTATGGTCATATCGCCCTTTAAATGCTCCGATATATTGGTAACACGGCTTTTTACCGACTTTATCCCCTTGCTTTGTATCTTTAATGGATTTACCTTTAACACGTTGGTCAGGGTGGCTACGTTTGAAGAAAAAAGCAGAGTCCCGTGGTGAAGCATCCTGCCCTTGTGCATAGTCTGGGCGTTGCCCGATATTTTTTTATCACCGATGCAAATATCGTTTCGACCGCTTAAAGAGGCATCTATTCCCATCGATTTTAACGCCTCGATAATGGGTGCAGAAAAGGATGCATAATCCCCGAATTTGTGGGATGCATTCTCCTCAATAAAGGTGTAGTTCAGATTTCCTAAATCGTGGAAAACCGCACCACCGCCTGTTAACCGCCTTACCACGGGGATGCTGTTTTCTTCGGCATAAGGGATATCTATCTCGGCAAAGGTGTTTTGATTACGACCCACAATAACCGAGGATTCGTTTCTCCAAAGGATAAAATAACTTCCCTCTTTTTGCTTTAGAAAATATTCCTCTGCCGCCAGATTTTTATGGGGGTCGGTGGTTTTTAGTTCAACAACAAACATAAAATTCTCCTGATAAAATACATTTTCGAAGAAATCGTAGGGCAGGGGCTCTGCTCCTGCCGTTTATTTTAAATTGGATTTGTCGGCAGGAGCAAGCCCCTGCCCTACACATTACAGAAACTTTGAAGTTTATTCTTCAAAAATCAAATTTGATAGTTCACCAATTTGCGAAAGGGACAATTCCTCAATTCTCGCCCCCGAAGACAATCCCATCTTTTCTAAAGCCGCCGCAGTGGTTTCTTTAGGAATATTCGCCCCCGACAAAAGTGCGTTGGTAAGGGTCTTTCTGCGTTGTGCAAAACCCGCTTTTATAATGCTGAAAAAGTGTTTTTCATTATTCACCTTAACGGGTGGTTCCTTGTGGGGAATAAGCCGAATAACCTCACTTTCCACCTTGGGTGGAGGAAAAAATGAGCCGGGAGATACACGGAAAAGCCGTTCACATTCGGCATAATATGCCACCGCCGCGGTAACCGCTCCCGACTGACGGCTTCCCACCTTGGCACAAATTCTGTCGGCAAACTCCTTTTGC
>JAZQJN010000194.1:0-4081 GCA_045541655.1 Acutalibacteraceae bacterium | reverse complement strand
ATAATACCCCTTGACATTTTGACTAAAAATTGGTAAAATGTTTCTCGTAAGAGGGAGTAGCTCGCACCTATATGGTGTTTTCCATATCGTCATCACAATCGTTTAACGATTCGGTGTGGAAATTCGCATTATTAAAAGAGCAAGACTTTTACGGTATATTATGACCGTAAAGGTCTTTTTATTTTAAGGAGGAATACACTTGAAGTATTATCTTGAATCTACCCAGACAGTGCTTAATAAATTGGGTACCACCGAAAACGGACTGACCTCTGCCGAGGCAGAAACCCGACTTAAAAAGTACGGTAAGAACAAACTTGCCGAGGGCAAAAAGGATGGACTTGTAAAGCGTTTCTTTGCCCAACTTGCCGACCCAATGATAATCATTCTTATTGTAGCCGCGGCAATATCTGCTGCCACCTCCCTTATGGAGGGTAAATTAGAAGCAGACGTATTTATCATTCTTGCGGTTGTGCTTATCAATGCTGTGTTAGGTGTTTTCCAGGAATCAAAGGCAGAAAAAGCCATTGAAGCACTTAAGGAAATGTCAGCTGCCACGTCAAAGGTTATCCGTGACGGAAAGGTTGTTCCTGTAAAGAGTGAAGATTTAGTCCCAGGTGATGTTATTATTCTCGAAGCAGGTGACGCTGTCCCTGCAGATGCTCGTTTAATTGAATCCGCAAGTATTAAATCTGAAGAAGCAGCCCTTACAGGTGAGTCTGTTCCCGTTGGTAAAACTTCTGATGAACTCAAATATGACGGGGGAGACGTTGCTCTCGGTGACCGCAAAAATATGGTATATTCCGCAAGTACTATCGTATATGGTAGAGGTAAAGCGGTTATAACCGACACTGGTATGAATACCGAGGTTGGTAAAATTGCTGATGCAATTACCCAAGCACAAGAGGGTAAAACTCCCCTTCAAATTAAACTTGGACAATTAAGTAAGATACTCACCTTCCTCGTTCTTGGAATTTGCGTATTTATTTTCGTGTTTGGACTCCTTAGAGAGGGTTCTTTTGATTTTGAACCTATTCTTCATACCTTTATGGTAGCGGTATCCTTGGCTGTTGCCGCCATTCCTGAAGGACTTGTTGCGGTTGTTACAATAGTTCTTTCTATGGGTGTTACAAAAATGTCCAAGAGAAATGCTATCATTAGAAAACTCACCGCAGTAGAAACCTTGGGATGCACCCAAATTATCTGTTCCGATAAAACCGGTACTCTTACTCAAAACAAGATGACCGTTGTTGACCATTACGGTAGTGATGAAAAACTCCTTGCAGGTGCTATGGCACTTTGCTCTGATGCCGAACTCAGAACAAATGGGGCAGAGGGTGAACCTACTGAATGTGCCCTTGTTAACTATGCTGCAACATTAGAACTTGATAAGAATATCCTTAAAGAAAAAATGCCCCGAATTGGTGAGGCACCCTTTGATTCATCCCGTAAGATGATGACCACCGTTCATAAGGATGAAAACGGTAAAATTATTCAATATACCAAAGGTGCTCCCGATGTTGTTGTTTCTCTTTGCACCCATTATTTCGAAAACGGTCAGATGTTTGAAATGACCGAAGAAAAGAAAACCGAAATAATGGCAACCAATAAAGCACTTGCAGATAAAGCTCTCCGTGTGCTTTCTGCTGCTATGAAGATTCATTCTGCAGAACCCGAATCTTTCGAACCCAAAGCCCTTGAAAATAACCTTTGTTTCATTGGTCTTACCGGTATGATTGACCTTGTTCGTGATGAGGTTAAACCCGCTATTGAAAAGTGTAGAGATGCAGGTATCAGACCTATTATGATTACCGGTGACCACCTTGATACAGCCGTTGCAATCGCCAAGGAACTTGGAATTGTTGAAAATGCAGAGGGTGCAGTAACGGGTGCTATGCTCGATAAATTCACCGATGAAGAAATGATAGAACTTGTACCTAAGTATTCTGTGTACGCTCGTGTTCAACCCGAGCACAAAACTCGAATTGTTAATGCCTGGAAGGCGAATGGAATGGTTACCGCTATGACAGGTGACGGCGTAAACGACGCTCCCTCCATTAAGAGTGCCGATATCGGTATCGGAATGGGTATCACAGGTACCGATGTTACGAAGAATGTTGCCGATATCGTTCTTGCTGATGATAACTTTGCAACTATTGTTTCTGCAGTAGAAGAGGGAAGAAAGGTTTACGATAATATCCGTAAAGCAATTCAGTTCCTCCTTGCATCAAATATGAGTGAGGTAATATCTATTTTTGCCGCAACGATGATGGGGTTTGTTATTCTTGAACCTGTGCATCTTTTATGGATAAATCTTATCACCGACTGTTTCCCCGCTCTCGCTCTTGGTATGGAAAAGAGTGAAAGAAATGTTATGAAACGTAAACCCCGACCCACCACCGATGGAATATTCTCCGGCGGACTTGGTTTCGATGTTGTGTATCAAGGCCTTTTGACCTCTGTTTTAGTTCTTGCCTCCTATTTCATTGGACATTCTTTTGAATTTGATAGTTGGAATGTTATCAATTCCGAAACAAGTACGCATGGTATCACAATGGCATTTTTGACTATGTCAATGACCGAGATATTCCATTCCCTTAATATGCGTTCCCAAAGAGGTTCTCTCTTTACCGTAAAGGGCATTAACTGGTGGTTGATCGGTGCAATGGTGCTTTCATTCACCCTTACCACCGCAGTTATTGAGGTGCCTTTCCTTGCCGATATCTTTGGCTTTACCCCCGTTGGTATTGTTGAATACGGTGTTGCTTTCGGTCTTGCGTTCTCAATTATTCCTTTCGTAGAAATAATTAAACTCATTCAAAGGATTATCACAAAATCCAGACAAAAGTAGCTTTAATAAAAAAATGAGCTCTGCCATGTGGTAGGGCTCATTTTTATGCATATATATTGTTTACAATATATAGTAAATATTTTTGTTGCAATTTTGCTTAACTTAGGTTATAATGATAAAAATGTGTAAAAGGGGGATTTATGACTGTAATGTGTAAAATAAAGCCCTTGATAGTTACGTTGATTGTGCTTGTTTTAGTATTATCTGGATGTAGTAATTCACCCGAAGATACAAATGGCTTAACTAATTCAGGATCAAATGGTTCTGAACTCACCTCAGGTGTTACCTTGCCATACACCTCTACCGATTCCCTTGACCCATATAAAGTTAAAACCAAGACAAATGGAGAAATTATTAGACTTTTGTTCGATAGTCTAATTATGGTAAACGAAAACTTTGCCCCCTCAAATCTTCTGGCGGACAGAATAAATTTAACCGATGAAAGCTGTACGGTAACCTTGAAGAAAATGTTGAAATTCACCGATGGTAGTGCAGTTACGGCAAAGGATGTTATTTATTCTATAAATCTCGCAAGAAACGCTAAAGATTTATACTACAGTCAAAACCTTACAAACGTATCATCAGTGAGCGAGGGCGAGGGTGGCAGTGTTGTTATCTCTCTTAAACACGCCGATGATTATTTTACAAATTTATTAGATTTCCCTATCATCAAAGCAAATACCGATGGTAAGAAGAATGAAGATAATAAAGATATCCCCCCAATTGGAACAGGAAGATATACCTTCCATGAAAATTCCGGTGAATATAAGCTTGTTTCCAATAAAAAATGGTATGGCGGAAAGGTGAATATAGAGGAAATCTTCCTTATGAATTTGCCCGACCAAGATGCTGTCGATTATGCAGTTAAATCGGGTAAAATATCAATATGTTATTCTGATTTGTCCAATAATATATCTCCCTCAATGATAGGATCTTCCATCGATGTTCCAATGAATAATTTGGTGTATTTAGGAGTTTCCTCTTCAGAGGTTATGAGCAATATATCAATTAGAAGAGCAATATCTTTTGGTCTTAATAGAGGAGAAATTGTAAACTCCGCGTATTTTGGTGCTGCAACACCTGCAAAGGGTATATATCATTCAAATTTTTACGATGCTGTTGGTTTTCAAACCATAAGCGAAATTGCAGATGCTGAAAATGTAGAAAAATATTTTAAACAAGCGGGGTACACAAAAAAAGAAGAAAGCGGTTATTATTACAATAAAAATAATA
>JAZQJN010000193.1:0-9272 GCA_045541655.1 Acutalibacteraceae bacterium | reverse complement strand
CACTATCATCCGCATCATAACCTTGGGATAAAAAGGATGTTATCATCCCTGCCAACATATCTCCACTACCGCCAGTAGCCATACCGGGGTTCCCGGTGTTATTTATATAGGTCTTTCTGTCGGGGGTTGCAACAACGGTTTCACAATCTTTAAGCACCACAATCGTTCCATATTTTACAGCAAATTCAGTGGCAACATCTACCTTATGTTCTTTAAGATATTCAACCGGATAACCTGTGAGACGAGACATTTCCCCAAAATGCGGTGTAATTATAGTGAGATGTTTTCTTGCTTCCAATATATCTATATGATATTTTAAAACATTTATGCCATCGGCATCGATAATAAGGGGGCATTTTGTATTTTCAAGCAAAAATTGAAGTGTGTTTTTTGTGTGATTCGTGTTGCCACATCCGCATCCTACAAGCACCGCGGATGCTTTTTCTATGCCATGATACATTTTAGCATAGATATCATTTTCGTTTGAATATACCGAAAATACCGCTTCGGGAATGTTTGCTGCTACAATAGGATAAATGGTGTTTGGCAGACAAATATCGCAAATTCCGACACCGCATCTGAGGCAAGACAAACCTGATATAATGGCGGCACCCGCCATTCCGTAACTACCTACAACACAAAAGGCACGACCGTAATCCCCTTTATGGGAATCAGTCGTGCGGTTTGTTATGCTCTTTACTACTTTTTCTGATATATTATTCATCATTATATCCTAAATATTATTTTTAAGATTGTAGGGTAAGGATTTTTTTAATGCTTCAACAATCTTTTCGTTCGGTTGAAAAATAACGAGGGTTTTGCCTTTGGTAGGATGACGAGTAACAATATACATTATGCCATCTTGACCGGGGTTCCCCACCGCATTAACTTTAAGGTCGAAATTTTTATCCTTATACTTTTCGATAGTATAAACGCCAATATCGTCAATTGCCTTGATATCCAATGATACAAGACGCTTACGGCGGCTTTTAGCAGTTATTTTATCCACATCAAAAAGGTTGTTTGTTACTGAATATTCAAATTCAAGATTTAAATTTGTTCCAACTTTAATGGTGAAGTAAAATAATACACCCGCCAGAATAATAAATGTGAAAATAAAATTGATAGCAAATGTAAGCCCAAATAAAATTAGCAACATACCAACGGTAAAACCTGCTAAATAAATGAGCATAAGTAAAAGTAACTCAAGGGGGGATTTTGTTTTTTTGACAATTTGTTCGTTAAAAATATCCATTTCATATTTCCTTCTTTATACATAAATTATGCTCGCAACAAAAAATGTTACGAGCATAAAGTTTCAATTAACTATTCACACTCACTGCTGAAACAGCACTCTCGGGGATAGTAGCACCAGGAGTCTTCTTATAGAAGATAATCGAATAACTACCACCCGTGTTCATATTAACCGTAACGGCAGCATTATTATTACTTTTTGAAATGTTCTTGCCAGAAAAAAGAGCATCATTAGTATCTAAAACTAAATTATTTGTATCCCAATTTACTTCCACACTACAAGTTGCTTGTGCGTGGGGAGCAACAGCAACATCCAAAGTAACATAATCATCATAGTTGGTGAACTTTGTAGTAACTACAGGAGCAGCAGCTGCTACAAAATTGAATTTTGCTTTTAGGGTTTGTTCGTAGGGAGAGGTTGAAGATACTGTTACTGTATAGATGCCTACATCATTTACGGTAAGAGTGACTGGTTTAGAGTTCTTTGCTCCGCCTCCATCAATTGTACCAGCACCTTTTACATCACCGCCATTATCGCTGTTAGCGGTAAATTTAATATCTTCTTTAGTAATACTCAAATCATCAGCATAGTTACACACATTAAAGCTTATTGAATTATTGGCGGGATAGTTATAGACGGTATAGGTAGGAATATTTCCATCGGTAGTATAGGTAGTAAGATATTCTGCAGAGAAGTAAAAATCGGCTGCATCAATGTAATGATAATCATCACCCAATGTATTGGCATATCTTGAAAAGGTATAACCAAGACCCACCGCGGCGGATGCTAAAACAATAACTATTGCCAATATAATTGCAATAATCTTTTTGCGATCACGCTTTTCAGATGTATATTCAGTTGAAAGTTGTGTTTTATCAGACATATGTCTCACAAATCCTTTCGTTTTCCATTTATTAGTTAGGGAAGATACCGCCCGATTCAACTGTAACGCCTGCACGTTCCAAATTGGTCCAATTATCGGCCTGACCTTCGGTAAAGACTGCAATAGTATCGAATCCAACGGAAACACTTGTTGCTTCGGTAATATCGGTCAACGCGATAAATTTGAGATTTACAAAAACACCACCGGTAATACCGTCTGCTTCATCAGCAGTGCTTGGAGATGCTATCATACTAATGGCCGTAGATCCTTCATAGAACATACCCGATGTGAAATCGGTGTATCCGTTTTCATATTCAAAACCATCAAACTGAAGAACGGTATTATCATAATAAATTCTATTTAAAGAAATACCTGCATAGCCGTGGAGGTATTCTTCCATAGTAACTGTGAGGAAAACCTCATCCCCTGCTTTAATGGGTGCAGCGGGAGGTTCAAGTTTTTGAACATGAGTACCAACGTTTATATCTTTAGGAGAATTGGCATTATACTCACTATCGTATGTTACCCTAATGGTGATACGATCAACACGGCCCCCTAAGTCGGGTTGTGCTGCATATTTTTCAGGCCAAGTAATGTCAAGTTTATAGATATTTGAATTATCTCCGCCCTGGATGTATCCTTCATCAACGGTGGCGATTTCACCGGAGGTGAACAGACCTGCACGGGAACCCGATGCCATATTATAGGATGAAAGTTCAAGTTGCAATTCGGGGATAATACCTAAAGTAGAAACTTCTATAGAATAATTCTGGGCGATATTACTTACCTCAAATGGATCTCCCAAGTTAGGGTCAGCACTACGAATTTTAATATATTTTGTAACCGTTCCGCCAGGATAGATATCTCCAATATCAAACGCCTGGACAATGGTGCTTTCTCCATCGGAATAAACATCCTCGGTGAGAATGATAGTAGTAACAACGGTTGCTTCATCAAAACTTTGCACCTTGGCGGTGTAGCGAGAAAGGGTGGAAGTGGAGAAGATAATAGTGGCTACCAATGCAAAAATAACATAGGTCAATATAGTCATACGATTATTATTCTTTCTTGTTTCGGCCATATGGGCAGGGACATATTCAGTTGACTTTTTCACTATTATCACTCCTTTCCTGAAAGAGAATTATCTTAATGATTAGCGGTATTCTGTTTTTTATCGCCCCAAAAATTGGGAAGATAGAGCATAAGAAATCCAGCAAAGAGGAGAACTATTACTCCTACGGGATGCCGAACATAAACAAGCAATTTGCCTAATATTGTAGAATGCCAAATAACCTTACCGTGGATGTTTTCCTTATCGAGAGGTTTAACATCCTCAGCGTTGTTAAAATCGCCCTTGGTGATAAACATACCATCCTCTTCCCCAACGATACGATGGGTAGTAGTGATTTCGGATTCGGTGGAGAAAGTAACGATATCGCCAACTTCATACTCATCCTGTTCCTTAATAACGATAAGGGTGTGTCCGG
The DNA here is from genome assembly GCA_045541655.1 of Acutalibacteraceae bacterium. Lineage (GTDB taxonomy): Bacteria > Bacillota > Clostridia > Oscillospirales > Acutalibacteraceae > UMGS1484. Next base: position 5,647 of record JAZQJN010000193.1, on the reverse strand, counting down.
GAAAGGAATCGGGCTCAATACCTTTCATACTGTCGGTTAAGACAAGTTGGTATGCGTATCCGAACACTTTTGGGACTTGCTGTTTTAATACCTTCGCGGCGACAATGGAATACACATTCACAACGAGGAATAGTATTACAACACCAAATACGATATAATAGGTTATTTTACCAAGGATAGAAACAATTGTTTTAAAAAAAGAATTTTTCGGTGGGAGGTTCTCGGTTTCGAGAACCTCCACCGTTTCTGTTGAGTGATTACTTTCAGTCATAACTAATTAGTCTTCCTTTTTCTTTTTGCGTTTCTTGGCAAGGAGAATAATTGCAAGACCACTACCGAAGGTCAAGATTCCACCTGCGGCGATGTATGCTGTGGTTTCACCGGTGATAGGCGACATTCCTCCGGGTTCGTCGGGGAATTCTGCCTGTTCGGCATTGATAACAAGTTGAATCTTGTATTCTAAATCTTTACCCTCTCGGGCAAGGCGAGCCGCTTCGTTACCGAGGGCGGTATCGGCTCTGTCACGTTCCTCAAGATTTTCGGGATCTTCAAAGATCCATTTCCAGTCGAGGATATATTCCTTGGCTTTAGAGATATTCAAGGGAATAGTAATGTCTACAATCTCTTCGAGGGTGAGCCAAGTTGTTTCGGTACCCATAATGTATTCATCTTCACTACGGAAGCGATAGAGCATGGGAACTTTACTTTCGGGGACGTTTATATCTTCGAAACGAAGGTCACAATGCATACCAAAGTTTGCATTGTTTTTAATTGTGAAATAGTAAGAACCTGTAGTACCGGGGGCGATAAGTTTTTCGCCGCCAAATTCGGGGTTAGAGAATATATCAGCAAGTTCAATTTGAGTCCAACTAAGACCTGTGTTATTTTCGATTACATCAAAAAGATTCTCATCATCGGCAAGGGGAACAAGTTCTGTGGACTGAGAAATCTCTTCCATAGGTACGTTGGCGGTGGGAATAAGGAAGTTTGCTTCTTCAATTCCCTTTTGCTCAATGTATTCACCCTCAAGGGCGGTGCCTTGGGATTTAATATCATCATAATCGTTTATGTTTTGAATACGGTTATTGTAAATAACGTTTGTGCCCTTGGCGGGGTCAAGTTTGAAGGTATCACCACCGGTGCGAAGACCAAAGTGAGAGGATATTCCGATAGCACCAAAGGTGCAACTAAAAGCAAAGACAATAACCAGAGCAAGAACTCCCAACGCTATCTTGCGGGTGCGGATATAACGAAGGTAATCAGCACTTTTTTTGTAGGAAGATATTAACTTTTTGTTTGTATCTTTTTTCATAGTACTTCACACCTTTCGTTAAGATTTTTTATAGTTAGTCGATTTGGGATACGTTCAACTTAATGTTAAGGGTTACTTCGGACTGGGCATCGAATCCGAGGTCGGTATCGTATTCATCAGACTGCTGATGAGCATCCTGCATATCCTCTTCAAAAGCCCATTTCCAGAGAATTTTGAAGGTTTTTTGACCTTTACCTGCATCTATAAACTCATTCAAATCGGTTTCGATCTGGGCGGGAAGGTCGGGGGCATCATACCAGGAGTTTCCATCATCTACCGAATAGATAATGGGAATATTGGCATTAACGGGGGTCTGAATTTCCTCAAAGGTGAAGGTGCAGTAGGAATCAACCTCCATAAAATAGTTTACAACGAGGTCGAAACTACCCTCTGTACCGGGGGCAACAAGGTTTTTGTCACCCTTAACGGTATCTATATCGGCATTTTCACCTTCGCCCTTATAAGCGGTTTTGAAAATTTGAATGGAGTTGTTTTCAATACCGGGTGCTTCAACATAGAAGGCGGCGACACGGGCAGAATCAGTACCACTTACCATTGTGGTGTACTTTGCGTAGGTGCCACCCACAAATACGGTGAGCAACATAGTAAAAACGAGGACAATCACGCCCAAACGTATTATTAAGTTTTGTTTTGATTTCACAGGCATAACTCATCCTCCTTACTTTAATTTTTTTGGTGAATATGGAATAAAAGACAAGATTTTATCTGCTATTCCATATTCACCCTACCCTTTGCCCCCAAGGCACATTGTGGGGCAAAAGTTTAAGGTGTTATTCTGTGGCGGTCGTAGCGCTATAACCGCCACAGAAAAGTTAGTTAATCAAGAACTAAATAAGGTTAAACTTAATATTAGTCAACTTGGTCAACAGTTACAGTGATGGTAGCGGTTGCAGTGATGTCGCCTGCGTTAGCACCGAAACCAAGAGCGGTATCAGCATCATTGCGAGCTGCGATAGCAGCTTCATCAGCACCAGCTTGGAAATCCCATTTCCAGTAAACGGTAGCAGCTGCATCATTTTCGCCATCAATAGCAATAGTAACAGCCTCAGCAGCAGCAAGAGCGGAAAGATCAGAAGCCCAGTTATCTACACCATTAAGGGAGAACAACAAGGGGATATCGCCAGCTTCTACAGTACCTGCAAAAGAAACAGCGATGGTAACATCAGATTTGTTTGCTACAGGGATAGCAAAAGAACCTTGAGTACCAGGAGCAATCATATCAGCTCTAACATCAGTTTCGTCATTGCCATCGGTATCTTTAATAGTGTTGAAGAGATTGATGGTGATATCTTCAGTACCATTTCTGATTTCAGCATCACCGATATCAAAAGCAAATTTAGCAACTACTGCACTATCAGATGCAGAACCAGACCAGGTGTATTTAGCAAAAGTGCCTGATACAGCAACGGTGCTGATAAGAAGAACAGCAAGTACGAGATATGCTGAACGCATAATCCAATTCTTTTTCATTATGTTTTCCTCCATTATGTTTATTTTTACCTCGGTCTGTGCCGACTTCGGTAAGTTATATATTTCACGACCTAATGTGCCTTAGATCGGTGAAAACTAAAATAAGGATTTATGTCGGGCTCACCTTTTCAAGGGAGCTGTCAACGCAGTTGACTGAGGGATTTTTGGACTGTAACTATCTTGTATTCGAGAAATCCCTCCACCGCTAATGCGGTCCCCCTCCCTTGTTAAGGGAGGCAGGATTAGTCAACTTGGGTAACGGTAATGTTTATTTTAAGCTCAATTTCACCTTGATCATGAAACGGGTCATAGAAACCTAAAGAAGTATCAAGGGTATCGTTTCCCTCATAAGCCCATCTCCAATAAACGATGTTTTCAATAGCTTCGGTTTGATTAATAGGAACAGTAGTTTTATCCAAGCCAGAAAAAATTTCATTCATTGCATTTCCAAAACCATTTTGATTCACAACGTTACCAATTGAAACCCATGAGTCATCAACATCAGGAGTAAGGGTGAATTCTAAGGGAAGATAGACATTGCCTCTGAATGGCATTGTAACATACACTTTTGAAGTGGGGTCAACGCTATAATCAACTGCAACGGTAACGTCGGAAAGGTTTTGGAAAGAAAGATCGAAAGCACCTCTGGTACCGGGAGCGATCATATCGGCTCTAACGTCGGTTTCGGCGGAATTATCGGAATCAAGGATGGTATCAAAAAGGCCAATAGTGATAGTATCGGTCTTTTCATCAACAAGACTGTCATTGACTTTGAAAGCGAATTTTGCGACTTCTGTGGTATCGGAGATATCATTAGAAGACCAGGTGTATTTTGCAAAGGTGCCGGATACAGCAACGGTGCTGATAAGGAGTACAGCAAGGAGAAGGTATGCGGAACGCATAATCCAATTCTTTTTCATTGTGTTTCCTCCAATATTATAAATACTACGTGATGAAATTAGTCAACCTGGCTGATGGTGGCGTCAACTTCCATACGGAGTATGAGGTTGCCGGGGATAAGTTTATCGCTATCGGCGGGAATCCACTTCCAATAGACGGTAACCGCTTTGGTGGTTGAGCCGTTTAGTTCGGGGAAGGTGATATCTTTAAAGGTTTCGGATGCGTTTAGTTCAGCGAGCATTTGGTCGAGGGGTTTATATTCGGCATTCTCGTCGAATTTGAAGAGCATATTGGGAAGGTCGGTTTCGCCCTCTTTGCCCACCATTCGGGCATCAATTTCGGCTTCGACGGTTACGTCGGAGGTGTTTACCACCACGATCTGGAAGTCGCCTGAATCTCCCGGTTGCAGGAGTTTATTGCCCTGGGCATCTTCTTCACCGAAGATGTTTATCTGACTGCCTTCGGCGGTGAATTCTGTTTCGTCCTGGTCTTTGACGGTGAAGTCAAATCGTGCTACCTTTACGCTGTCGGTTATGGGACCTGAACTCCAGGTGTAACGGGCAAAGGTGCTGCCAAACATAGCGGTGGTTGCAAATACCAGAATTAAGGTGAACATTGCCACACGGAATATTAAGTTTTTGTTATACATGGGCAATCACCTCTTTATTTATGAATATCCCTCCACCGCTTACGCGGTCCCCCTCCCTGAATCCCCTCGCCACGCAAAGCGTGGCCCTCTCCCCTTTAGGCAAGGGGCGCTGGGCAAGGGAGGCCGATTTTCAATGCTTTGAGAAAGGAAAGGGCACGCTTTCCTTTACCAAAACACTGAAGGTTCTTTTTTTATTAAGGCAATTACAAGGGCGGGCACAAACGCCCTTATAATTCGCTGTGCCTTATGGGGTGAGAGGCCCCTCACCCCATAAGGATAAATTTAATTAGTAACTATAAATTAACTAAAATTTATGTAATAAAAATTAGTCGATTTGGGTTACAGTGCAGTTTACATCGAGAACAGCTTTGATGGGGTTGATAGCATAATCTCTGCCGTTTTCACGGTCTCCAGTAACATTAACAGCGTTGTTACCAAGAGCGGTGTCACGATCGTCGCCAGCTTCTACAGAAGTGCCATCCCATTCTTCAAAGCACCAGAACCAGGTGAGGTTCTCATAAGGACTATAGTCTTCAAGAGCGGTACCAGCGGGAAGGAATTTGTCCATACCTTTAGACATATCCTCGAAGTTGCCAACGATGTATACCAAGAAGGTGTCATTGGTAGCATCAGAAGGTACATAGGTGAATTCTTCACCACCGGTGTGAATGGGTTTGGTTAAGGTAACATAGGTATTTTTGGGATAGTAATCAGAGAATACGGGAGATGCTGCAAAGTTGAAATCATCGGGAAGAGATACGAAATCGCCGTTCCAAGCATCAAGGGTGAAAATGAGGGGGATTCTTTCATCGGTGGTGAGGGTGAGATCGAAATCTACCCAAGTGTCAACTTCTGCTTTACCCCAGAGGTTGAAGTCGATTTTACCCCAGGTACCAGGAGCAAGAATTTTCATGCCGTCTGCACCAACATTGCCGCTATCGCCATAAACTTCGGGATCATTATAGGTGTCCCAAAGGTTGATTTCTGCAGTTTGGTCAACACCAAGAACGTCAGAACCAAATTCGAAGTATGCTACGCGAGCAGTATCTTTACCGCCCATAGTGGTGGTGTATTTAGCAAAGGTGCCTGATACGAGGCATGCAGTTGCAAGAACGAGTGCTAATACGATAGCAGAAGTTCTCATGATGTGATTTCTTTTCATTTGAATTTTCCTCCAATTAATTATTTTTTGGTTTTGGGGATGACCAACAACCCTTTATGTTTCTTTCAAAAACGTTCATTGTGCCGTGAGCGTTTTGTTGGAAACGATTTATAATAAGTCCTTATTGTGCCGT
>JAZQJN010000192.1:0-10175 GCA_045541655.1 Acutalibacteraceae bacterium | reverse complement strand
GTAGAAGATAGAGTGTTTATTCCAATAAAAGGATATATTAATTATCCTAATATAGATGAAGGCGTTAAAGCCGAATATATGTCACAAATTGATCTTGTTTATTATGATGGATCAGGCAAAAGGGTTAACTATAACAGCCATGTCTATTCAATTGAAAATAATGACGAGTACAATAAGACTGTAGCATATTATCAATTACCCAGTGGTAAGAATGGTGTTAGAGTTGTTTATAAAATAGGGGAGAGTATTGACGAAGCATTTTTCCCCGAAGCTCTTACCGTAGATTCCTACAATGCTCTTTATGAAGCTATGGATGAAGAGGGTAGATTCCAACTTGAGTTATATTACTTAGAAGGTTTTTTAAGCTATGATACACTTAGTGATGCCGAAAGAACTTCAATTATGGCTCAGTTCAAAAACATTAAGAAAATGGATATTTACAGCAGCTTAAAAGGTTCTAAAATTCAAATGGCAGCATTTGTAAATGATTATTTAAAACCTGCAGTTGCAAAGATATCTGATCTATCCCTCAAAGAATGGTTGGAAGAAGAATATGAAGTTATAGGATACAAATTTGAACTTCCTGATGTTCCTATGTTCGTAATTCCTGTCAATTATGAACTTACGGAACAAGGCCTTTCAGTAAATGTTCCTACTAATGAAATTCAATTTGAAAAGAGTTTCAGATTATATTCTCTTAAAGTTCTTCCTTTCTTTGGAACTGTCACCGATGGGGACTCCGGAAACATGGTGATTCCCGATGGTAGCGGTGCTTTGGTAGATTTAAATACCAAAAGCAGAGATTCAATTTCTCTTCCTTTCTATGGTCAAGATTATACTCTTCGTACCAAGGATTATGCAGAAAATATGGAACAAACTACCATTCCTGCCTTTGGTTTAGATTTGAACGACGCATCATGTGGCAAAAATGCCTTTGTTGCTCATGTTTCAAGCAGTGAAGGTCAAGGATCGGTTGAGTGCCATCCTAAAACCGATATTTATCCCTTCAGTTATCTTGGACCTACCTTTGAAATTCATCCTTTTGAAACCTTCAAATCTGAAGGTGCATCTCAGGCCGCTGAACTTCAAAAGTATTCCGATAAACCTTATAAAGGTGATATTAACATTGATTATTATTTCCTTAATGGTGAAGATGCTGATTATGTAGGTATGGCAAAGAAAATTCGTAATATTTATTTTGGCGATAAGGAAAAAATATCCTTAGATAATACCAAATTCTACTACGAAACCTATGGTGAAATTCTTCGAAAAGAAACCTTGATTGGATATGCCTATAACGCTAAAGCGTATATGACCACCATATCTCAAGCAAAGGAAATGTACGAAAAACTAAAGACCGGCGGTATAAGTAACATCTCAATGAGATATAACAACTGGATTAGTGATGAATTTGTTAATGATATTTCCAAGGTGGGCAAACTTGCCAAGGGTCTTGGTGATAAGGATGAATTCAAAGAACTTATCCAATTGGTCGAAAAAGATGGCGGTACACTTTATCCCAACATTGAACTTTTGTTGGATAAAGATACAGGCGATGTTACAAATGCTACCTGGCATTCAAAAATGATTGAAGGTACTTTGGCAAACTACTCAGGCAGAAGTAACATTTATCAAGAGGGTGTAACGGTTCCTTTTGACAGAACCATTATCAAAACAGGGGAGATTCTATCTAAACTTCCTGGTGTTGTAAAGAAAATGGAAAAGTTCGGTGTAAAGGGATATTCACTCTCCACTATTGGTTCAACCCTTTTCTCTGACTATAATAAAAACACCCTCACCCATAGAGAAAATGCTAAGCACAATTATATAACCATTCTCGATAAGGCAACCAACAAAGGTGAGAAAAAACTTATGGTTGAGATGGGTAATGCTTACACCTACGATTATGCTGATGATATTATCAATATTTCTCTTGGTAATAGTAATCTTTTGTTTGAAGCAGAAAGTATTCCCTTTGTTCAAATCGTAACCCATGGTTATATTTCATATGCAGGATCTGCACTTAACCTTTCCGATAACAAGGAGATGACAGTTCTTAAATCTGTTGAGTATGGTGCTAACCTTTATTATGTACTTAACAGTGCTGATCCTTCAATTGTAAAGAATAGCAACTATTCATCTCTTTTCTCCACCAATTTTGGACGTTGGTATGATGAAGCTTGCGCTGATTATAAAGCTGTTTCTTCAGTTCTTAACGGCGTTCAGTCAAGTTGCATTGAATCACATAAAAATCTTGCAAAAGATATTTATATGACAACCTATGAAAACGGAACATCTATAATCGTTAACTATAGTTCTTCCGAATACACTTATAACAACACTAAGGTTCCTGCAAAGGGATTCGCAGCAGTTAAATAAAAAGCAAGGAGGTTTTATGAAGCAATGAAAGATTTTCAAGAAAATGGTTCTGTAGAGAATTTGAACCAAGATGTCAATATGGCGTCGGAAGTTTCAACCTCCGTGGTGCAGCAGGGGACAATAACGGCAGCAGTTGCAGATATTAAACCTGCTAAAAGGTCAAAACTATCTTTGGCCACCCGAAAGAACTTGACGGGATATTGGTTTGTACTACCCTTTATCCTTGGTATGGTGTTGTTTTATATTCCCGCGTTGGTTGAGGCATTCAGATATAGTATCAGTACCATTGATATTATTCCAGGGTCTTATGAACTTAACTTTATTGGTCTTGATAACTATCGCCATGTTTTACAAGTTGACCCAACTTTTATTAGAAGTATTTTTGAAACAACCGGTGATTTGTTCCTGAATGTTGCCATCATTTTGATATATTCTTTAATAATGGCAACCATTTTGAACAGAAATATCGGGGGAAAGGGATTTTATCGTGCCCTATTATTCCTTCCCGTTATTATAGCTACCGGTGTAATCACCGAAGCTGAAAACACTACATTTACCAACGTTAGTAACAGTACCTTGGATATAGAAGCAGGTGCCGCAATTGCAGGTGGACTTTTCTCTGAGGTTGATATTACTTTGTTGATTAATGCACTTAATCTTAGTACTGAGCTTACCGATATAGTTGTTAATGCTATTAACAATATCTATTCAATTATTACAAGTTCAGGTGTTCAGCTTATCATCTTCCTTGCAGGACTTCAGTCAATTTCTCCCACAGTTTATGAGTCTGCAACTGTTGAAGGTGCAACTTGGTGGGAAAGCTTTTGGAAGATAACAATTCCTATGATAAGCCCTCTTATTTTGGTTAATATGGTTTACACTGTTGTTGACTCGTTTACCCGTTATGGTAATCCGGTTATGGATGGCATATTTGGACTTATTTCTCAAGCGGTTTACTCCGAAGCAGCAGCAAGAGCATTTGTATATCTTGTTATTGTGGGTGTTATCATCGCAGTAGTAATGGCAATTGTAAACAAATTTGTATTCTATGAAAACAGATAATATGCCAACAAAAATTTTAACGGGAGGTAGAGCTTAATGGAAGCAACTCAAAAAAACTTTTTGAAGAATAACAAGTTGTTTAATGCCCGTCGAGTATTCAATAAAAGAAATTTGATTGAACGCAGTAGTAATTTGTTATGTCATATAGTAATAATTGGAATTATATTTTTAATACTTTTTCCCTTTATTGAAAAAGCATTAACAACCTTTCTTCCTTACGAAGATTTGGCGGATAAAACTGTTAAATATATTCCTAAATCATTTGGTAGTGAAAACCTAAACACCTTAAGATGGACAATAGGTATTATGGATTATTGGAAGGCGTTAGGCAATACAGTTATTCTTTGTCTTGTAACTTCACTCCTTCAGGTAATGGTGTGTACCTTCGTTTCATACGGATTTGCCCGATTTAAATTCCCCGGTAGAGGATTACTTTTCGCAACCGTTATTGTTGTGCTTATGATTCCTCCTCAGGTTATAATGACTTCACTTTATATGAAGTTTTCCTTCTTCAATCTTTTAGGTTTACCTAAGTTGTTTACCGGAGGAACATTAAACATAACCGAAGGACTTTGGCCTTTCGTTCTTATGTCGGCATTTGGCATTGGATTTAAGAACTCACTTTATATCTATATGTTAAATCAGTTTTTCCGAGGATTGCCCACCGAAATTGAAGAGGCAGGCATGATAGACGGTTCTAATCACTTTGGTATTTTCTTCCGTCTTATGTTACCTAATGCTATTCCTATGATGGTTACAGTTTTTCTCTTCGCTTTCTCTTGGCAATGGACCGACAACTATTACACTTCACTATTCCTTGGTAAGAGTGATTTTAAAGTACTTACCATCCAACTTACTGAAATTGGTAAATATCCCGGTAGCGAGGTAATATTTACTCCTGTGTTTAGAAGTGCACTTAACGGCACAGGTATCTTGCTTACAATTATTCCTTTGGTAATTCTTTATCTCTTTGGACAAAAATTCTTTGTTCAAGGTGTTAGCCAAAGTGGTATTGTTGGATAATTAGTTAAATTAGTTATTTTCATCCCCTGTTGATATAGTTATCGGCAGGGGATAATTCATTTTATTTATATAATTATAAAATTCTTACAAAAATGATATAAATTATCTTAAATTAACTATTGATTTTTGTGTGGGCGTTGTAGTATAATATATACGCTAAAAAGTATACGTATGGGAATATGTATATTTTGAACATAATAGCAATAATAATTAAAAAGAAAAAAGGAGTGTGTGATTCATTATGAAAACAAACATGTTAAGATTAATCTCTCTTATTCTTGTTGTTCTCATGAGTGTTTCGGTTCTTGCGGCATGTAAGAACGATCCCGAAACAAACACCGATGTCGTTAGTTCTGATGTAACAACCGAGTCAGAACCCGCACAAGAAGTTACTGCAGAAGACCTTGTTGGTTTAGGTTTTAAAGTAGCTGATGATAAAAACATTAAGGTTGTTAAAGTATCTGATGCATTTGTTCTTCAAGTTCCTGCTGATACAACTTTAGAACAATTGCTTAAGGTAGTATCCCCTGAAGAAGGATGCACTTTAAAATTCTTTGGTGCAGATAACAAGGAAATTACCGATAAAACTGTTGCTCTTGCTGACAAATCCACTATGAAAGCATACGATAAAAACAGCAAGGAATTGTCCGTTGTTACCATTTCTGTTATGAAGAAAGCAAACAGCACCACTGTAGCTAACTCTCTTAACGGATATAAATTCAAATTTGGTGCACAAAACGCAACTCATTTTGCTGAAGCTTCTACCGCAACCGGTAAGGTTAACGTTGAAGTTATCAACAAGATTAAAAAGAAATACAACTGCTCTGTTGAGGTTGTTGGATTTAGCGGATTGACCCTTATCCAAGACATCGTTAATAAATGCCGTGCAGGTAAAATTCCCGCTGACGTTGTAGAATGTAACATTAGCCATGCACGTTCTATTGCAAAACAAGGTTGTGTTGCTGACTTCGCAAAATGCACCACCCTTAATAAAAAGCTCTTTACCAATGGTATGACCGAGTCTGTTACTCATAAGGGTCGTATTTATGGTGTTGCTTATGCTTCTATGGCAGTTAACCCCATGGGTGTTCTCTTTAATAAAAATGTTGTTGACAAATATATGCCTAATAAGAATTTCATTTATTCTCACTATAAAGCAGGTACTTGGAATTTTGACAACTTCGAATTAGTTGCAAAGAACTGTACTGTTGATACTAATGGTGATGGTAAGAAAGATATCCACGGTATAACCTCTAACACCAACATTATTGGTATGGCTCTTACTGCTAATGCAGGTGGTACCGCCCTTAAAGTTAATGAAAGAGTAGAAGCTACCATGTGTAACGACAAGGGTATCTATGCTTTGACTTGGCTTAAAGAAAAAATCTATAATCCTGGTTATTGGGATTATAAACCCGACATTTATGAATCCATTTCTTCCTTTGCAAATGGTGAAGCAGCTATGTTTGTTTCCTACCTCAGCTGGTACGGTCAAATTTCTTCTTCTGCAAAATTCGAAATCGGATTTGTTCCCATGCCTAAAGGTCCTTCACAAAGCAAGTACATCACTGGTGCATATGATGGTGGTATCTTTATCGTTCCTAAAACCAACGAAAAGAACATCAATATTGTAGGCACCTTCCTCAATGAACTTGCTGCAACTTCTCCCAAGCATATCAACAATTCCATTTCTAACATGGCTCGTAACGGTTTCGATGCTACTGCACAATCTGTATACAAATGGGCTATTACTAACACTTCACCTGAGTATAGTATTGGTGTCTTTGGTTCTGAAATTTCCGCTAAAGTTGACGAATCAGTAACCGATAAATCAAAAGCTCCCAAGACTGTTATGGAATCCATCAAGAGTTCTGCACAAAAGAAATGTGATGACTTCTATGCACCTCTTTACAAATAAATTATAAAATAATATTTGTTGCCGTATTTCGCAAGAAATACGGCATTTTTTTGCGGAAAATTATAAAAAATAATAAAATTACTATTGTGTAATTGAGAATCTTGTTATATAATGAATACGTATAAATATGTATAGTGGAAAAGGAGTATTATTGATGAAATTAGAGTTAATGAACAAAGCACAACTTGAAGAAATGTATTCTGAAGTTTGTGCTGACTATGATAAATTTAAAGCAAGAGGATTAAAACTTGATATGTCTCGTGGCAAACCCGCGGCTGACCAACTCAATATGAGTAATGAAATCCTCACTAACCTTTCACCTGAAGATTGCAAGTCCCGTTCAGGCCTTGATTGCCGTAACTATGGAGTAGGGGACGGTCTTCCTGAAATGAAGGAACTATTTGCAGAACTTTTTGAAATGCCTGTAGATAACGTTATAGTCGGTGGTAATTCCTCACTTAATATGATGTTTGACTGTATATCACAAGGTATGACTCTGGGATACGGTAGCGGTCCCTGGGCTAAACTTGATAAGATTAAATTCCTTTGTCCTTCTCCCGGATATGACCGTCACTTCGGTGTAACCGAATATTTCGGTTTTGAACTTATCACTGTTGATATGCTTCCTACAGGCCCTGATATGGATAAAGTAGAAGAACTTGTTAAAAACGATGACTCTATTAAGGGTATTTGGTGTGTTCCCAAGTATTCCAATCCCACCGGTATTACCTTCTCGGATGAAACTGTTACCCGTTTGGCTGCAATGAAACCTGCAGCCCCTGATTTTAAAATCTTCTGGGATAATGCATATATGATTCATCATCTCAACGATAATAATGACCAACTTCTTAACATAATGGAAGAGGCAAAGAAGTATGGCAATGAGAATAATATCATTATGTTCACTTCTACCTCAAAGATTACCTTCCCCGGTATGGGCGTTGCAGCTATGGCTGCCTCTGATGATGTTGTTAAAATGCTTAAGAAACGTCTTAACTATCAAACCATTGGTCCTGATAAGATTAATCAACTTCGTCATCTTAAAATGTTCCCCAATGTTTGTGAACTTAAGAAACATATGAAACGTCACGCAGAGATTCTTGCACCTAAGTTTGATGCAGTTATCGAAGCTCTAACAACTGAACTTGGTGATTTGGGTGTAATTGAATGGACTACTCCCAATGGCGGATACTTTATTGGAGTTGACCTCCTTGAAGGATGTGCAAAAAGAGTTGCACAACTTTGTGCAGAAGGCGGCGTTGTACTTACTCCTGCAGGAGCAACATTCCCTTATGGAAATGATCCTAAAGATAGAAATATTCGTCTTTCCCCTTCGTTCCCTCCCGTTGCAGAACTTAAAACCGCTATGGAACTTTTCTGCATTTGCGTAAAGATAGCTTCTCTTGAAAAATATTTAGGCAAATAAATATAAAAACGGTCAGGTGAATACTTAATGGCAACTGTGCTTGAAAAAGAATCCATTGGTGGTCAAGCAATTGGATTTATGCTTGTTAAAAGCTGTGAAAAAAAGACCACTCAAAAGAAAACTGAATATTTAGACCTTGTTTTGTCTGATAAAGGAGGAGAAATAGTTGCAAAATTGTGGGATTATTCTTCCGCAAAGTGTGATATTTTCCCCTCAGGCACAATCGTTAAGGTTAAGGGAACTATTGATGTTTGGAATAATTCCCCCCAACTTAAAATTGAAAGAATCAGAGAAGCAAATTTTGCCGATGATGTAAAAATGGAAGATTTGGTAGTCGGTGCTCAATTTAGTAGTGAAGATATGTTTTCAGAACTAGAAAACACTGCCAAAGAATTTAGTAATCCCGAAATCAGCAAAATTGTAATTCATCTTCTAAATGAAAATAAAGATGGTGTTTTATCTGCTTCAGCAGCTCTGAGAATGCATCACACAATGCGAGGAGGCCTTCTGTATCACACCTTATCGATGCTAAAACTTGGAAAAGCAATTTGTGGTGTGTATCCCTTCTTGAATAAAGACTTAGTGTGTGCGGGAATAATTTTGCACGACCTTGGTAAACTTTCGGAACTTAAATATAACGATGCGGGTATTGCCTCCGAATACACCCCCAAGGGCAATTTGATAGGACACATTATTGGCGGTGCAGTAAATATTGCAATGGTAGGAGAAAAACTTGGAATTGATCCTGAAATTGTAATGCAACTGCAACATATGGTGATTTCTCATCATGGTGTTCCTGAGTTTGGAAGTCCCATTCCACCCATGTTTCCTGAAGCACAGGTTGTATCTGCAATAGATAAGTTAGATGCCGAAATGTTCGAAATGCTTGTTGCTTTAAGTGGAATAGAAAAGGGTCAAATGACCAACAGAGTATTTGGACTTGATCGAAAGCTCTATAAAATTGAGGATGATATTGAATATAAATTGTCCTAAATTAATTATTTGTTTTAAATTGTAGTGAATAATATATGTTTGAAAGTGAGGAAAATTTATGAAAAAATTATTGTCAGCACTTCTTACGTTGTCGATGTTACTATCACTTATTCCTATTAGTGGAAATGTATTGGCAGCTACAAGTGTAACTTTGACCGTAGGCACTGCTTATGTTGCCAGTTCCGGAGCAACTGTTTATGTTCCTGTTAGTATGAGTTCATATTCTAAAGGATACGGTGGCATCCAAATCAGCGGTGTTACTTATGATTCAAGTGCACTTAAGTTCGTTGAGTTTGTAAATTACAAAGACAATGCCCAACCTTTGGATACCAACGGATTTACCGATGGTCAATTTGTTTCAAACGGCACACAATTTTCATATATGATTGCTCCTACCAGCACCACCCAAGCGGGAAAATGTGATGGTGGTATTGTAGCATATATTAAATTCACTACCTTAAAAGATATTACCTCAAATATTTCTGTTTCGGTTACTGTTAAAGAGGTTCTCACCTACACTAATGGTTCTTCTGACAGTTGGACCGCATGGGAAAAGGCAACTGTATCGGTTGTTGCAGGTAAGGTTGCTCCCGATAAAACCAAACCTACAGCATCTCTTTCTGCTACCAATAATGTTGCAGCATCACAAACCCTTACACTTACTATGGGTGATTCTACCAAATTAATTGGTTATTACTACGGTACATCCAGCACATATAGTAGCAATACCTTCACTACTACCTCTGCTACATCCGCAACTAAAACTATCTCTTCCACAGGCACATATTATCTCACCACCAAGGATGCCGTAGGAAACCTTTCCTCAACCGCATCTATTACCTTCTATAAAACTACTCTTAATGCCAACAGCGGTAGCGTGTCTATCGGAGCAATTATCAATGCTTCCGGCAAAACTGTTACCCTCCCCACCCCCACAAGAACTAACTATATCTTTAAGGGATGGAATACAAGCTCTACCGCTACAACCGGTAGTACATCTATCACTGTAAATGGTAATAAAACCTATTATGCCATTTGGAGTGATGCAAAAATTAAAGCAGGAGAAGTAGATTCTTTAATCAATGCTATCGGCACCGTAACCCTTAGCAGTGAATCTAAAATTACTGCTGCAAGAAATGCATATGATGCCCTTTCTGATGAGGCGAAGGGTTACGTAACTAAATTATCAACCCTTACCTCTGCCGAAAGCACCCTTGCAACTTTAAAAGCAAATAAAGCAGCTGCCGATGCAGTAATTTCAAAGATTAGTGCAATTGGTACTGTTACCCTTAGCAGTGAAACCAAAATCACAACCGCAAGAAGTGCTTACAATGCACTTACCGATGCACAAAAAGATTTGGTAACTAACCTCTC
>JAZQJN010000191.1:0-3942 GCA_045541655.1 Acutalibacteraceae bacterium | reverse complement strand
TTCTTTTATCGTATTTTACATCATATATCATATGATTTTTTTTATAAACTTTTTATAGTTTGTAAAATTTTCATTAACATACAAATTCACTTACTATTGCAGGCATTTTTTTGCTATAATCGTTGACAAACAGGTAAAAATGTAATAATATTATATTGATTTTAATATGAAAGGACTACACTTATTATGGATGACCCCGGGCCTGCTAACGAAATTACTATTCTTATTGTAAAAGTTGCTTTACTCTTTGTGCTTATTCTGATAAACGCTTTTTTTGCTATGAGCGAAATTGCGGTTATTTCTCTTAATGACAACAAGATCAGAAAAATGGCCGAAGATGGCGACAAAAAAGCTAAGAAACTTCTTAAACTGACCGCCGATTCATCAGGTTTTTTATCTACCATTCAAATCGGTGTTACCCTTGCGGGATTCTTAACCTCTGCATCATCTTCCCAAACCTTTGTCAGTTATCTTGAAGAACCTATTCTTAACCTTTTTAAGACAATTAATATCAACAATCCATCCTTAGCTAACGGTATCGCTATTGTAGTTATCACCTTGATTACCTCCTATTTCTCCTTAGTTCTTGGTGAACTCGCTCCCAAAAAGATTGGTATGCATAACAGCGAAAAGGTATCTTTTAGGGTAGTTGGTATCCTTTTATTCATCCAAAAACTCACCAAACCTTTTATTTATGTTCTCTCCTTCTCTACCAATTTAGTTTCGAGAATTTTTGGAATTGACCCTAACGCTGACCCCGACAACGTTACCGAAGAAGAAATCCGTATGATGGTGGACGTCGGTGAGGAAAAGGGTGTTATTGAAGAAAGTCAAAAAGAAATGATTAACAACATCTTTGAATTTGACGATATCCCTATTGCCGACGTTATGACCCACCGTACCGACGTTACTGCGGTTGAAGTTACCGACCACATTGATGAAGCTCTTAAGGCATCTATTGAGGAAGGTTTTTCCCGCATCCCTGTTTATGAGGACGACCTTGATAACATTGTGGGTGTTTTATATATCAAAGACCTTCTTACCTACGTTGGTAAGGATCTTCCCACCAATATCACCGCGGGAGAAAAAATGCGTGAGGCATATTACGTTCCCGAATCTAAAAAATGCGGTGATCTATTTACCGAATTAACCGAAAAACGTATTCAGATGGCTATTGTTGTGGATGAATACGGCGGAACTGCAGGTATTATCACCCTTGAAGACCTTATTGAATCTATCCTTGGTAATATTCAGGATGAATACGATGACGAGGAAGAAGACGTTGAACAACTTTCTGAAAACATCTTCACCATTGACGGTACCACCGATATTGAAGAGGTTTCGGAAATTCTTGACCGTAAACTCCCCGAAGGCGACTACGAAACCTTGGGCGGTATGATTATGGCGGAACTTGGTTATATCCCCTCTGCCGATGCACTTCCTACAGTTGAAATTGCCAACGTGTTATTTACGGTTGAAAGTCTGGATGAACGTCGTATCGACCGCGTTAGAGCAGAAAAACTTCCAGTTGAAAACAATGAAAACGCTAATCAAGATGACGACGACTAGTTGTTAATTATATCCTTTTTCCGAAGGGGAGTGCATCCCCTTCGGAAAGGGTTTCTTTTATTTTTAGTATACATATTTTAGGAGTGAATACCTTGAAATTAGGAATTATCGGATTGCCCAATGTTGGTAAATCAACACTTTTTAATGCTATCACCAATGCCGGTGCACAATCGGCTAACTTCCCCTTCTGCACCATTGAACCCAACGTGGGTGTTGTTGCAGTACCCGATGAACGCCTTAACAAACTTGCCGAAATACATCAGCCCGACAAGGTTACTCCTGCTACCATTGAATTTGTGGATATTGCAGGTCTTGTTAAGGGTGCATCAAAGGGCGAAGGATTAGGAAACAAGTTCCTTTCCAATATCCGCGAAGTAGATGCAGTTGTTCACGTTGTTCGATGCTTTGAAAATGACGATATTGTTCACGTTGAGGGTTCCGTCGACCCCGCCCGTGATATTGAAACTATCAACATTGAACTTATCTTTTCGGATATGGAAATCCTCGAACGCCGTATCGATAAAGTAGCAAAAATGGCTAAGGGTGATAAAGCACTTGATAAGGACGTTAAAATCCTTAAAGACCTTTACAACCATCTTGAGGCAGGCAACAATGCACGTACCTTTGAAACCGATGAAGATGGTGAAAGGGTTATTGGCGAGGTTGCTCTCCTTTCTTCCAAGCCAGTTATTTATGCCTGTAATATGAGTGAGGATGATTTTTCATCCGACGTAACACAAAACAAGTATTATAATATTGTAAAAGATATTGCCGAAGGAGAAGGTGCTGCCGTAATTCCTATTTGTGCAGGAATTGAAGAAGAAATTGCATCTTTAGATCCTGAAGAACAAAAAATTTTCCTCGAGGAACTGGGTATTTCTTCATCAGGTCTTGACCGACTCGTATCGGCTTGTTATTCACTTTTGGGACTTATTTCGTATCTTACCGCAGGTAAACCTGAAGTTCGTGCCTGGACTATTACCGAAGGTACAAAAGCACCTGCTGCGGCAGGTAAAATCCATACCGACTTTGAGAGAGGATTTATCCGTGCCGAGGTTATTGGATACGATGATTTTATTGCTTGTGGGAATATGCAGGCAGCAAAAGAAAAAGGCCTTGTACGCAGTGAAGGTAAGGAATATGTTATGAAGGATGGAGATATTGTTCTCTTTAGATTTAATGTATAACATCAATTCCATTTCAAATAATATATAAATAAAAGGAGGATTGCGTCTTGACCGTTGAAAAGAAAAAGAAGTTTATTATAAACACATTGTTCATTGCCATTATTGGTGTTATTGCTTTTTTGGTGTTTAAATACGCTCTTACTTCCCTTTTGCCCTTTGTAATTGGGCTTTTGTGTGCTGTTATTTTACAAAAGCCGGTTAATTGGCTTACCCAAAAAACTAAATTACCCCGTGCTTTGTGGTCTATTATAATGGTAGTATTATTGCTCTCTTTAATAATTGGGGGCGTTGGACTTGTTGGATATCGTCTTTACGAAGAACTTCAACAATTGATTGTTGAACTCAGTTATACCCTTCCCTCACTTTCGGTTACAATTACTTCAGCTTCAAAGCTTATCTCACGTTTTCTTGACCGTTTACCCGACGCGTTAGTATCTTCTCTGCAAGGTGCTACATCCTCCATCGCTCAAAGCGTTTTAGGATATTTATCTGACCTTGTTACCGCCTTTGCAAAAGTTGCCATTGGAAATCTTCCTGCTATACTAATTGGAACAATTATCTCCATAATTGCTTGTTGTTTCATTACCAATGATTATAATAAAATTACCAGTTTTGTTTTAAAACAATTTTCTGAAGAGCATCAAGCGGTGATTAAGAAAACCAAAAGTTTATTTATGGAAAACATTGTTAAGGTTCTTCGTGGTTATCTTTTGATAATGGTAATCACTTATTTCGAACTCTTGCTTGGATTCACCCTTATTAAAATACCCTATGCAGGAATAATCGCATTGCTTATTGCTGTGTTTGATATCTTACCTGTTTTAGGTGTTGGCGGTATACTCATTCCATGGGGAATTATATCTATTATCTTGGGGGATACTTGGCTCGGTATTAAATTACTTATACTTTATGCCGTTATTACAGTCATCAGAAATGTAATTGAGCCCAAAATCATTGGTAAACAGGTCGGTCTTCCCGCATTTGTTACCCTTCTTTCAATGTATATAGGACTTAAACTTTTTGGAATTATCGGTTTGTGGGGTATGCCCATTCTTCTTATTATAATTGTGAAATTGCAAGAAGCCGGTATGGTCAAAATATGGAAATCCGATAAAAAGATGGTTGAACAACCTGCTATTGAGAAAAACACAAATTAAAATTCAAAAATTTTAAGATATTTTTAATT
>JAZQJN010000190.1:0-2131 GCA_045541655.1 Acutalibacteraceae bacterium | reverse complement strand
TGAGGTTACAATGACACTAACGTACAAAGATTCAAACAACAATGTGGTTACTGAAAAAGTTTCTAATACAGAATGGAAAGGAACCACACTAAGGTTTGCAAATGCATCGGGTTTGAACACCCTAGAGTTTGCATCTATATGGGATGCTCTTGAGTGCAGACTGGTGAACATAGGTGATGCACTTAAAGCATCTATAATACGGACAGAGAGGTAACAGATATGAAAAAGTATTACAAACTTTATAAGGAAATAAAAAACAAAATAATATCAGGGCAATATAAAGCAAAGGAAAAACTTCCCTCAAAACGTGTTATGGCAGATCGAAGTGGATATAGCATAATTACGGTTAAAAAGGCATACGAAATGTTAGAGGATGAGGGATATATTCTTCCAAAAGAACGCAGGGGATATTTTGTGTGCGAAATTGATGTCGTAAAAGCCGAAAAAGTGAACCCTATCCATATTGATTATCTTCCCGAGCCAAACCACTGCGACCCCCTCGATTTTGAATATTCGGTATGGTTTAAAACTGTACGAAAGGTTATAGGTGATAAAGGAAATCTTCTTTTCGCCAAGGCACCGGGTAAGGGATGCGAAGTGCTTCGAAACGCTATTGCCGATTATCTTTTAAGATATCGCGGAATGGCAGCTTCCCCTCAAAGAATAGTTATTGGTTCAGGTGCAGAACAACTTTATGAAACGGCGGTTAAGGTGTTGGGTAGGGAAAAGATCTACGGCATTGAGGAACCTTGCTACAAACAAATACTTTCAGTATATAAAGGAATGGGTGTGAAGGTTTGCCCTCTTGAAATGGGCAATGACGGAATTAAATCTGAAGCATTAAATAATAGTGAATTCGATATTTTACACGTAACCCCTTTTCACAGTTATCCCACAGGGGTAACTACCTCGGTTAGTAAACGTTGGAAATATTTAAAGTGGGCAAACCAAAAAGGAAGTTATATTATTGAGGACGATTTTGATAGTGAGTTTTTTATGCCTGGGCATCCCATTGAGTCTCTGTACGCTTTAGATACCAATCAATCGGTAATATATATCAATACTTTTTCAAAATCTCTTTCACCTGCAATGCGTATGGGATATATGATTTTACCCGAAGCCCTTATGGATAAATATGAAAGTGTAATGGGAGATTTTTCTTGCTCGGTACCTGTGATGGATCAATATATTTTAGCCGAGTTTATCAAAAGCGGTAATTTTGAACGCCACCTGAACCATATGAGGAGACAAATGAAAAGGTAAATGTTACAACGCCCTTGAAATCTATAACCAAAAATGTTATAATACATTAAATATATTTGTATAAGGTTGGGAATAATATGGATGCTCAAAACAAAACAATAGAGTGTGCAGTTAATGTATCTATCAATGAAGAAATTAAAAATATTAAAATAAGACATAAAGAACAACTTATGGACGCACGTATAAGAGTTGACGATAAAATCGTAGAGGTTAAAGCCCAAAAATTGCCTTCAGGTGCAGCTCTTCATTTTGAACAAGATGGTGCAAAGGTTATCGTTACAATTATTAAGGACGGTAGCGAATATATCTATGATTGTTTTGTGAATCAGGTTTCGGTTAAGGATGGTATGCCTTGGAAAATGGGCAAATATGAACTTCCCGAAATTTTAAAATGGCAATCCATACTCGAAAAAGGAATGAAGAAATATATCCTATCCGAAACCGTAAAAGGTTTGATTGTGGGATTTGTTATTTTCTTGCTTTTGGTATTGCTTAAAATTGTATTACCAACCTTTTTAGAAAATATGAATTTGTTCATATATTTTCCCATATCTGTTTTGCCCCTTGCAATTTTTTATGCTTTGCTTTCGCCGGGCGAATACAAAGCGGGGGAAAAATCTCTTGAGGAATATAATTCTTATCGTGGAGCAAAAATAGAAGAAGACACCGTAGAAACTACCGATAGGGAAGAAACAATAGAAAACATACCTTCTGATGTAGAAGATACTATAGAATAAGGAGTTTTTCAAATGGATGTAAAATCCCTTTATGAACTTTGGCGAAAAAAAGCAACAGATGACGCCGACCTTATAAATGAATTGAATGAAATTGAGGGCAAAGATGAAGAAATCTTTGACCGATTTTATCG
>JAZQJN010000189.1:0-3634 GCA_045541655.1 Acutalibacteraceae bacterium | reverse complement strand
ACACAGTATATCACACTCTATCACATTAGTCAAGTACTATATTAGCGTGATAAAGCGATAAATTAGATTTTTTATTAAATTTTTAATCGTAAAATTATAACATATAATGTAAGTCAATGCAAGTAAATACTAAACAAAATAAAAAAATATCCGCCGAATTTCGACGGATATTTTATGTTTATAATAAATTATTCAGCTGCTGCTTCGGTTGCTTCTTCAACAGGAGCTTCTTCTGTTGCTTCGTGAGCTGCTTCTTCTACAACTTCTTCAGCGGGTTTTTCAATCAATTCTTTAATAGAAAGACTGATGCGTTTCTTTTCAAGGTCGATTTGGGTAATCTTAACTTGAACGGTTTGACCAACAGAAAGAACGTCTTGGGGTTTAGCTATTCTTTCGTGAGCGATTTGAGAAATGTGGATAAGACCATCTACACCGTCAATGATGTTTGCGAATGCACCGTAAGCGGTGATGCTAACAATCTTAACGTCGATAACATCTTCAACTTTATAATCACGAAGGAATACGTTCCAAGGATTATCTTCTTGCTTTTTGTAGCCAAGAGAAACCTTTTTCTTTTCAGCATCGAAGGATTTAACAAATACTTCGATAACATCATCAACGTTAACAACTTCAGAAGGATGTTTAATACGCTTCCAGGAAAGTTCAGAAATATGAACCATACCATCTACGCCACCGAGGTCAACGAATGCACCGTAAGAGGTGAGGGATTTAACCTTACCGGTGTAGATTTTACCTTCTTCAATTGCTGCCCAGAAAGCAGAAGTATCAACGGGTTGACGACGTTCACGGGGTGCACGGATAGCACCAACGATACGACGACGATTTCCACGAACAGCTTCGATAATGCGGAAATTAACGGTAGTACCAACCATATCTTCGGTGGATTGTTCACGGCTTTCGGTTGCAAGGGAAGCTGGAATGAATACACGAACTCCGCGGCTTATAACAATAATACCGCCCTTAACGGCCTCTTTAACCTTACCTTCAAATTGAGTATCGGTGCCAACTGCATCATAAATTTCATCCCAGATGCGAACAGAATCATAACGCTTTTTAGAAAGCATAACTGTGCCTTCTTGGTCGTTTGTACGCATTACGATAAGATCGAGGATATCTCCAACCTTAACTTCATCCTTGGGATTAGCAGAAGAATCATAAGAATATTCATCATAAGGAACATAACCGGCGTGTTTTCTACCGATATCAACTTGGATTTCGGTGGGGGTGATTGCAAGAACATAGCCCTTAACGTGTTGGTCGGAATTCATTTGGCTGAGAGAATACTCAAATGCTTCCTCGTCGGTCATTTCGTCAAATGATTTAACTGCAGGTATGTCAGTGCCGGAAGATTTCTCCTCGACTGCCGCAGATACCTGCGCCACCTCACTTTCCGGATTGTTTACAAGCTCTTTTTCAGCTTCTGCAGCGGTTTCTTCAACAACAGCTGCTGCGTTTTCAATAATTTCTGACATAACTGTTTGTACCTCCTTTATTATACCGAACGGTGTTGAAGCACCGGCGGTAACGCCAACAAGAGAATATGAGTCCGGAATTGTTTCAGGCAGTTCCATTGCGGTCTCGATATGATACGTTGGACAGTTTTCTGAACAAATATCATATAGTTTTGCGGTGTTGGAACTGTGCTTTCCACCAATGACGATCATAAGATCACATTTAGTGGATAATTCCTTGGCTTCAGATTGTCGCCTTGATGTCGCATCACATATTGTATCAAATATTTTTGAATTTGTACATACTTTTTTAATAAATTCTTCGCTTTTTTTCCATAAATCTTCGCTAAAAGTCGTTTGAGATACCATTACAATGGAAAAATCTTCAAAATAATTACAACTTTTAACAATTCCCTCTAATTCATCAAGGTTTGAAAATACGAAAGAATTGTCACCTGCAAAGCTTTTTATCCCAATAACTTCGGGATGAGAAGGGTCTCCCGCAATTAGCACAACTGATTTTTCTTCCTTTGCAGCCGATACTATTTTATGAATTTTAGAAACAAAGGGACAGGTAGCATCTACATATTTTAATCCCAATTCTTTTATTTCTTGATAGGTCTCTTCGGTAACACCATGAGAACGAATGACCAATATTCTGTCTAAATCGCATTCGGAAGGATTTTTTACTGTTATAACACCCCTCGATGCAAAATCCTCAACGACCCGAGGATTATGTATAATCGGACCTAACGTAGCAACCTTTTTTCCCTCATCGAGAAGCTTGTTAATGAGTTCAATGGCACGGTTTACACCAAAGCAAAACCCTGCGGTTTTAGCGGTAATTATCTCCAACTTTATTCCTCCGTTTTGGCAGGTTCAAGGGCTTCTTGAATAGGTGTCATAATTTTTGTGGTGATTTTTTTAAGTTCTCTGTGATTAGAAATATCTTCAATACTTAATTCATCTGCAGAAATAACCTTGAATATTTCAACGGTAATTTTTCTAAAGGGTTTAACCTTTTGATCTTTGCATTTAATAACACAGGGGAGGGCATCACTCTTGGTTTGACACATAATAAGTGAAATACCCGATTTTGCACGACCGAGTTTACCCGTTTTAGAACGGGTGCCTTCGGGAAAAATCCCCAATATTTTACCCTCTTTAACGAGGTCAATAGCGGTGTTGATACCTTCAATACCAACGTCGCGGTTTATAGAAAAAGCACCGAGTTTAGACAGAAACCCACCAACGAATTTATGATTTTTGAAAAGTTCTTCTTTTGCCATAAAATGAACCTGACGTTTGTGTCCTACACATAGTCCCAAAAACACAGGATCGGTAAAGGCAATATGATTACTAAAAATAATAAAATTCTTATCTTTGGGGATGTTTTCCTTACCCTTTATTTCGAATCTGAAAATAATTTTGAAGATAAACCAGGCGATAGGATATAAAAATCGATATAGTGGTGACATATTCTATCCTCCAATAGAGAGATTGTTGATAATAACATTCATTACAGTGTCAATAGCGTCTTCAAGTTCAAATCCCGTTGTGTCAACAATAATAGATTCATCGGTAGGTTTTAAAGGAGCAATTTCACGATGAGAATCGTTATAATCACGTTTTTTAACGTCTTCGAGGATATCTTCATATTTAACCTGCATACCTTTTTCAAGTAGTTCAAGGTATCTGCGGTTTGCTCTGTCTTCGGGTGTAGCGGTAAGGAATATTTTTACATCAGCATTAGGAAGCACAACCGATGCAATATCTCTTCCATCCATAATAACCGAGTTGGTTTTGGCTATGTTTTGTTGGGTATCAAAAAGGAACTTCCTGACCGAAGGAATGGCAGAAACGTTTGATGCCGCCATGGATATTTCAGGAGTTCGAATTTTATCACTAACATTTTCACCGTTAAGAAGTACAGATTGAACGTTGTTTTCATCATAGGATAATTCAACCTTAATTTCCGGTAAAAGGGCGGTAATATCCTCTACGTTAGTAGTGTCTTTACCTTTCGACAGGGCATATAACCCCACCGCACGATAGAGAGCACCCGTATCCACGTAAATAATGGACAATTCCTTTGCAACTTTTTTTGCAATTGTACTTTTTCCTGCACCTGCAGGAAGTCGGATCGTAGCCATGTCTTTCTG
>JAZQJN010000188.1:0-3234 GCA_045541655.1 Acutalibacteraceae bacterium | reverse complement strand
TGCTCCGCTTAGATTTATATGCAAGGCATATATCTGGGTTTTCAGGGGTACTCCTTTAATGTTACAACTTTTCTTTTTCTACTTCGGTATTCCCATTATTCTTCAAAATCTTGGACTCTCTGACCGAATGTTAGACATTCTCATATTAGAGGCATTTCCTACTGCGGTTATTACCTTCTCCCTTAACTATTCTGCTTATTTTGCCGAAATATATCGTGCAGGAATAGAAAGTGTTGATAAAGGTCAGCACGAAGCCGCTAAGACCCTTGGTCTTACTCCTCGTCAGACCCTTACAGGAATTGTTATTCCCCAGGCAATTCGATTTGCACTTCCTCCTATGTCTAACGAGGCGATTACCCTCATTAAAGACACCGCTCTCGTTTACGTTATAGGTGTTGCCGAGATACTTAAAAATGCAAAACAAATTGTAAATAGAGAGGTTGATACCACCGCTTATGTTTTTGCGGCAGTTTTCTATCTTGTATTTACATTCGTTCTTACATGGTTTGCCCGTAAATTGGAAAAGAAATTTTCCAAACACGCCGAAAGATAGGAGATTTTACAAATGGAATATATTCTTCAAATGGAAAACATCCACAAGAGATTTGGTGATAACCACGTTCTGAAAGGGGTTAATCTTTCGGTTAAAAAGGGCGAAACCGTTGCAATTATCGGTGCAAGTGGTTCGGGTAAATCCACCCTGCTTCGTTGTTCAAACAATCTTGAAACAATAACATCCGGTAAAATCACTATTTGTGGTCGCATTCTTGCTGATACCGATGAAAAGGGTAAGGTTATTTATCCTAATGACCAGGAGATTCGTTCTATCTGCTCTCCTACCGGAATGGTTTTCCAACATTTTAATCTTTTCCCCCATATGACTTGTTTACAGAATATCAGCTATGCACCTATTAAGGTTAAAGGCGTTTCACAAGAAGATGCCAACAAGAGGGGTTTGGAGCTTCTTGACTTAGTTGGTCTTCCTACCAAGGCAGATTCTTATCCTGCACAAATTTCGGGCGGTCAGAAACAACGTATTGCTATTGCTCGTGTTCTTGCTATGGATCCAGAAATTATGTTATTTGACGAACCTACCTCTGCCCTTGACCCCGAAATCACGGGTGAAGTTCTCAACGTTATGAAACAATTGGCTCGTGATAAACACACCATGGTAATTGTTACCCACGAAATGGGCTTTGCAAAAGAGGTTGCAGATAGAGTTATTTATATGGATGATGGTGAAATTTTGGCTGAAGGAACTCCCTCTGAAATATTTGATAACCCTCAAAATCCGCGACTTATCAGCTTTTTGAGTAAGATTCTTAAATAATATATAAGGATGAATAATTTATGGATGAAAAAATCCTTGAAAAGATATTAACAAAGGTACAAAAACCCGCCCGATATATTGGCGGTGAAATGTATTCCACAGTAAAAGATAAAAACAATGTGGATGTACGTTTTTGTTTTGGTTTTCCTGATACTTATGAGGTGGGAATGTCCCATTTAGGCATTAAAATATTATATTCCGCCCTTAACGCTATGGATAACGTTTGGTGTGAGAGAGTATTTGCCCCCCTGCCCGATATGGAAGAGCAATTAAGAGAAAACAACATTCCCCTGTTTGCTCTTGAAAGTCGTGATGCTATTTCCGATTTCGATTTTGTGGGATTTACAATGCAATATGAGTTATCCTACACCAACGTACTTAATATGCTAAACTTGGGAAATATCCCTGTTTTTGCGAAGGATAGAGATGAATCACATCCTCTTGTTATCATTGGCGGTCCTTGTGTTTGCAATCCTGAACCTATCTGCGATTTCGTGGATATTGTATCATTGGGTGAAGGTGAAGAAGCATTGCCTGAACTGATGGAATTATATGCTAAGTGCAAAAAGGAAGGATATAACAAGAATGAGTTTCTTAAAGAGGCGGCTCAGTTAGATGGTTTTTATGTTCCGTCTTTGTATGAAGTATCATACAAAGAGGATAACACTATTGAGGCAATTACTCCCCTTGAAGACGCACCTGCAAAAATCACAAAAAGAGTTATTAAAGATTTAGATAATGCACATTATCCTGACAAATTCATTCTCCCCTATATTGAGGTCATCCACGACCGTGCCGTACAAGAGATTTTCAGGGGATGTATCAGAGGTTGCAGATTTTGTCAAGCAGGATATATCTATCGCCCCGTTAGAGAAAAATCTGCGAATGTAATAAACAAACAAGCAAAATCTATTTGCGATTTTGGCGGATATGAAGAGGTATCTCTTGCATCACTTAGTACAAGTGATTATACAGAATTACAAGATTTGCTTGTAAATATGCTTGAATGGACCGAAAAAGATTGCGTTAATATATCCCTCCCCTCTCTGCGTATTGACAACTTTCCAAAAGAATTAATGGAACGTATTCAAAGTGTTCGTAAAAGCGGACTCACCTTTGCTCCCGAGGCAGGTACACAACGACTTAGGAATGTTATTAACAAAAATATCACCGAAGAAAACGTTCTTTCTACCGCAATGACCGCATTTGCCGGTGGTAACACTTCGGTTAAACTATACTTTATGATAGGACTTCCCACCGAAACTGATGAGGATATTTTAGGAATTGGTCAACTTGCCCACAAGGTTGTAGATACATTCTATCGTTGTCCTGAAAAGCCCAAGGGCAAAGGTGTAAACGTTACAGTTAGTGTATCCTCCTTTGTTCCCAAGGCCTTTACCCCTTTTCAATGGGAACCGCAAGATGATATTGATACCATTAAAGAAAAGCAACACAAACTTCTTGGTGGAGTTACATCCAAGAAGATTCGTGTTAACTGGCACGATGCGGAAACAAGTTTTCTTGAGGGCGTATTTGCACGAGGAGACAGACGTGTTTCTGCTGTCATTTATTCTGCTTGGGAAAACGGATGCAAACTTGATGGTTGGGGCGAACATTTTGATTATTCAAAATGGCAAGATGCCTTTGAAAGATGCAACATTGACCCCAAATTCTACAACTGCAGAAAACGTGATTTTTCTGAAGTTCTTCCCTGGTCACATCTTGACTACGGTGTATCTGAAAAATTCTTAATTAATGAAAATATTAAGGCACATAATGAAGATACTACTCCCCATTGTCGCGAAAAATGTGCCGGATGCGGTGCAAATAAATTAGGACTATGCAAATAGCTGAATTATTATATTATTGATAAACCCCCACCAACGGAATTCCGTTGGTGGGGG
>JAZQJN010000187.1:0-3163 GCA_045541655.1 Acutalibacteraceae bacterium | reverse complement strand
CTTCTGGCAGTCGCCCTACGGTCAGGGCCGCCCCGGTTGGCATATAGAATGCTCGGCTATGGCGGGTAAGTACCTTGGCGATACTATCGATATCCATTGCGGTGGCCAGGATCTTATCTTCCCCCACCACGAAAACGAAATTGCCCAGTCCGAATGTGCCAACGGATGCGAATTTGCCCGTTATTGGATGCACAACGGATATATAAACGTAGATAACCGCAAAATGTCCAAATCTCTCGGCAACTTCTTTACCGTTCGCGACGTTGCTGAAAAATATGGATACGAACCCATCCGTTTTCTTATGATATCTTCCCACTACAGAGGACCCATCAACTATAACACCGAGGTTTTGGAGCAAAACAGAAATGCCCTTGACCGTCTTTATAATTGCCGCGATAATATTCTCTTTGTGAAGGAGAATGCACAGGGCTCTCTTACCGAGACGGAAAAGGAATGGGTAGCAAAATATGATGCCCGTCGTGAACAATTTATTGAGGCAATGGATGATGACCTCAATACCGCCGACGGTATTTCTGCCCTCTTTGAACTCGTAAGGGATATTAACACCGTCCTTCAGAATAATCCCTCTTTGGAACTTGTGAATATTTCTCTTGAACGTTTCACCGAACTTTGTGACGTATTGGGACTTGTTTACGTGAATGAGGAAAAATCCCTCGATAGCGAGGTTGAGGAACTTATTCAAAAACGTACCGAAGCCAGAAAATCTAAGAACTTTGCCGAAGCCGACCGTATCCGCGATATGCTTAAGGATATGGGTATCGTTCTTGAAGATACCCCTCAAGGTGTAAAGTGGCATAAAGCATAAATAACAGTTATATTGCCCGGGTGCATTTAGCACTTGGGCAGTTTTATTGTTGCGGTGATATTTGATAGAGCGGGGTGTTATTGCCTTTGGTGGTTGATGGATGATTTTTGTCCCTGTTAAACTTCAAAAAAAGGTAAAATTTAGTGTAAAAAACTCTTGAAAATAGGGCGTATATATAGTATAATAATATGAATTTATATGGGTGAAGTTCGGACTTGTGTAATTGAGCCAAAATTTGAACAAAAATCCATCCAAAATGTTTTTAGGAAAGGTTTTGTTATAATGCAAAAGTTTGCAGTAATGGGACACGGTGTTGTGGGTTCCGGTGTAGTGGAATTATTCTATAAAAATAAGGATAGCATTATCACCCGCAGCGGCGATGAAATGGACCTTAAATATATTCTTGATATCAGAGATTTCCCCGACCTTGAATATTGCGACAAATTCACTAAAGATTTTGAGCAGATATTAAATGACCCCGAAGTAACCGTTGTTGCCGAGGTTATGGGCGGACTTAATCCTGCCTATGATTATACCAAACGCCTCCTCCTTGCAGGTAAGAGTGTAGTAACCTCCAACAAAGAATTGGTCGCTGCCAAGGGTGCGGAACTTTTAGGAATTGCAAAAGAAAAGAACGTTAGCTATCTTTATGAAGCATCTGTAGGTGGCGGTATTCCCATTATCCGTCCCATCTCCCAATGCCTTGCCGCTAACGATATTAATGAAATTCTTGGTATTCTTAACGGAACAACCAACTTCATTATGACTAAAATGATAAGAGAGGGTATGAGTTTTGATGATGCTCTCGCCCTTGCCCAAAGTTTAGGATATGCAGAGCGTAATCCCTCTGCCGACGTTGATGGACACGATGCCTGCCGTAAGATTTGTATTCTTGCCTCCCTTGCCTTTGGCAAACACGTTTATCCCGCTCAGGTACATACCGAAGGTATCACCAAAATCACCGGTGAAGACGTATCCTATGCAGGAGCCGCCGATTCGGTTATTAAACTTATCGGCCGTGTTAAAAAGCAGGATGACGGAAGAATTCAATGTTCCGTTGGTCCCGTTGTGCTCAGCAAAGACAGTCAACTTTCCTCTGTAGATGACGTTTTCAACGCCATTATGGTCAGAGGCGATGCTACCGGCGACGTAATGTTCTACGGTAAGGGTGCAGGTAAACTTCCCACCGCATCCGCAGTTATGGCAGATATTATCGACTGTGTTAAACATATCGATGGCAGAAAGTTCGTTAAATGGGAAGAAGGTTCTCCCGAATACGTTGTGGATTATCTTGAAGATACCGTTTCACTTTACGTTCGTGCCAAGACTGCCAATAATGCAGAGGCAGAAGAGGCCATTAATAAAGTCCTCGGCAAGGTTAAATATATAACCTTTGAAGGTGCCCCCGCCCACGAAATAGTATTTATTACTCCTGTTGGAGTTGAAAAAGATATCCGCGGTGCTATTAAGAGCATTAGTTCAATTATCGAACCCATTAACGTTTTGAGGGTTTGTGAATAATTCTAAAAACTTTCCGTAAAGGAGAAAAATATATGCTGATAGTTCAAAAATTTGGCGGTAGTTCGGTAGCCAATGCCGAGCGTGTCCGCAACGTTGCAAGTATTATCACCGACACCTACAAACAAGGAAACGATGTAGTGGTTGTTGTATCCGCTCAAGGCGACACCACCGATGACCTTCTTGCCTCTGCAAAGGAAATCAATCCCCACGCATCCAAAAGAGAATTAGATATGCTTGTTACCGCAGGCGAACAAATGTCTGCCTCCCTTCTTGCTATGGCAATTGAGGGAATGGGATATCCCGTAATATCCCTCCTTGGTTGGCAAATCGGTGTAAAAACCGACTCTAACCACGGTAACGCCCGTATTAAGAGAATTGATACCGAACGTCTTAATGCAGAACTCAACCGTAAGAATATCGTTATTCTTGCAGGGTTCCAAGGCACCAATAAGTATGACGATATGACCACCCTGGGTCGTGGCGGTTCCGATACCACCGCAGTTGCTATTGCTGCCGTACTTAAGGCCGACAGTTGCGAAATCTATACCGACGTTGACGGTGTATATACCGCCGACCCCCGTAAGGTAAAGAATGCTCAAAAACTTAATGAAATTACCTACGACGAAATGCTTGAACTTGCCACCTTGGGTGCACAGGTACTCCACAACCGTTCGGTTGAGATGGCAAAGAAATACCACGTAAATATGGAGGTTCGTTCCAGCCTCGAAAGAATTCCCGGAACAAAAGTTAAGGAGGTTGTCAAAATGGAAAAAACACTCATCAGAGGCGTAGCCAGTGATAAAAACGTTGCCAGAA
>JAZQJN010000186.1:0-3494 GCA_045541655.1 Acutalibacteraceae bacterium | reverse complement strand
CGTGAGGAATCACGGGTGGTAATTTTATCTGTGATAATAAATTCGACAATAATTACTTGAATAATCATTACGAATGTGATAATATATTTTGGCAAAGGGGAGACCTTTGTAAAATAATTGATATGGGGGCGTAAAGGTTTCGACGGGGATTTTGAACCGTGATAAGCGAGCAGCGTTGCGGACACGCTTTAAACGCCGTATTTTTAAAAATAAACGACAACAATACTGTTGCCTACGCTGCCTAATTAAGGCGGCCGTCTCTGTAAGATAAACCGCGGTCTTATAAGAGGCGTCGAATAGCGGTGAACGTGAGATATTGAGTTGCTCGGCAATATCCACGCATCAGAGCATACCGAAGAGATAAGCCTGTTATCGGGCGTGTCTATGGGGGAATCTTAAAACGATAACTACGCTCGAAGAAAGTTACGGGAATAGGTTTTCGGACAGGGGTTCGACTCCCCTCGCCTCCACCAAGTACCTGACTGTGTTTTGCAGTCAGGTTTTTTTATTTAGTGGTGATGTCCATGGTGATGATTGCACGATGGTGACGTGTGTTCTATATGACAATGTTTATTTGGACAATATTCGTTTTCGGTTTCAAGTTCTAATGTAACGTGGTCAATTCCATGTTCTACAAGTTCATTACGAATATACTTTTTGATACTTTCTGCATCACAATTTGTTACAATATGCATCGTTGCACATTTGTTTTGTCCATCCATTGTCCAAATATGAATATGATGGACCTCAATAACACCTTCAATATCCTCAATATGCCCCTTAATCTGTTCGATATCAATATCATCGGGTGTTTTCACAAGAAAAATATTAAGTGCCTCTTTAAGATTTTTTAGACTATTTATAATGATAAATATCGCGACTCCAATAGACATGATTGGGTCAATAATTACAAAGTCGGTATACCGCATTACAATAGCACCAATAAGCACAACTATCCAACCAAGTACATCCTCCAGCATATGAAGATTAACTGCCTTTTGATTTAATGATCCTTTTTCTCGGGTGAAAAATGCTGCACAGGAATTTATGCAAACTCCAAAAATTGCGAAGATTATCATACCATTATAATTAATATCCGTGGGATTTACAATTTTATTAATGGCGTTAACAATAACTGCAACTGAGCCCAAAAGCAGAATGAGGGTGGTGATTATACTACCTAAAACGGAATATCGTGCATATCCGTATGTATGGGTAATATCGGGCTTTTTCTTGCTCTTCTTCTCAAGATAAAATGATATACCGATACTTGCTGCATCTCCCATGTCGTGGAGGGCATCTGAAATAATTGCCACACTACCGGTATATATACCACCAATAAACTCAAAAATAGAAAATGAAAAATTCAAAATAAATGCAATTAAAATATTTTTATCTGTTTTCATAGTAATTCTCCTGTTGACTTAGACACAAAAATCATATACAATATATTCAATACTGAACACATTGTTCGACATTATAATTATTGTATCATTGATATTACAAATATCAATATGCAGATAATTGATAATGTATGATACTGAACATTTTATCAATTCTGTATGGAGAAAAATTATGGACAGAAGACAGAAAAAAACTAGGGAAGCAATATTTAATGCGTTTATAACTTTGCTATCAAAAAAAGAATTTGGTGAAATTACGGTAGGGGAGATAATTAATCTTGCAGATGTAGGCAGAGCAACGTTTTACTCGCATTTTGAGACTAAAGATTTCCTGTTAAAAGAACTATGCGATGATTTGTTTTGTCATATATTTGATGCCGAAAATGATAATGTTTATGACCATCATCATCTTTTTAATTGTGATGGTTGTGATTCAGTCATTTTGCATTTATTCCAACATTTTGAAAAAAATGACAATAATATCTTGGCTTTATTATCCTCTCAAAACAATGAACTGTTTTTAAAGTATTTTCAAAATAATTTTAAAAATCTAATTGAAGGATATCTTTTTTTGTTTGAATCTCAAAAGAGTAAAGATATCCCCGATTCTTTTTGGGAAAATCATATTTTATCAACATTTATAAATACCGTTAAATGGTGGGTTGATAATGGCAGAAAAGAGAGTGCTGAACTCATTACAAAGTATTTCTTTAGTGTTATATAGAATTCTGATAAATAAATAAGACACTCTATGACTTTATTCGGTCATAGAGTGTTTTATTATTATGTATAAAAGTGTATTAATATAAACATAAAACGAGTGCAAAGTTTGCACTCTGCACTCGATAAACATAGATTGGATATATAGGGGAAATGTAGTTATCTGTCTACTACAAAATTTTTGATTTTGCCAACAGATTTCTTAAGTATATCTAATGCGTCTCCGGCACCGACAATACCATCGTTATCTACATCGGCTTTAAGTTTTTGAGCATCATTGAATGTGATTTTACCAACTGCAGCTTGTAGTACCTTCAAAGCATCGTTTGCAGTAATATTACCATCATCATCCATATCACCAAAAGCAATTACGTCAGAACCATATACTTCAATTTCACCAATAGCAGATAAATAACCACCATTTGATGCTTTGGTGTTGCTATGGCGAGTAATTCTTATACGTACATATTTTGCCTTAGCACCGCCAATAGCAAAGCTTTGAGGAATAGCACTATCTAATTCAAGACCGGAACCTTCACCGATTTTTTCCCATTTTACCTTGTCTGTAGATACATCAACAGTATAATCAATAGGGAAGTCTTGGCCATTGTTATTGAGAGCAGGTTTCAAAACTACACCCTCAACCCAGTATTGGTCTGCGAGTTCTATAATGATATCAACGGGAGCGTCTTGTGCGAGATTATCATTTGGGTTAGTCTGCCAACCAACGTGTGCGTTTTGATTTATTGGAGAATAAACACCGTCATTTACATATTCGACTTTGTAGTTGGTACCATCCTGATTACTGCTTGTAGCGGTTACAGGTCTATTAAGAGCTAAGTTAACACCATCAGATACTGTCATTACAAGAGCACCTTGTGCATCGCGTAAGGCAGTGAATGCTGAATCAATTTGAGTTTGAGTGGAAGAAAAGTTTTCAGCAATAGATTTTGCGTTTGCAAAAGCTGTTTTGAAAGCTTCTTTACCGGTGGATTTGTATTTGTCAAGGTCAACAGCATTAGCTGCATTAATTGCTTTTGCAAGATATTGATAATCTGCATTTTCACTTACTGCAAAGAGGAAACCTTCACCAGCAAGAAGATCAACACTGTAAACACCGTTAGCGTCGGGTATTATAACAACAGGTTTACCGGTTTCGGTGCTAATGCGATGGATTGCTTTTTTATTTCCGCCAAGGGTGAACTTAACGGTTTGTTTTTGGTTATAATCGCGGTTAACTATAATACCATATTCTTGTCCATTTTGATGAACCATACGGCTGATAGATAACTCTTGTGTGGAATCAACAGGTTGTATATAGTGACTTGAAGGAAGGGCATTATAAGCATTGGAGTTAATTTCACCAAATGT
>JAZQJN010000185.1:0-3817 GCA_045541655.1 Acutalibacteraceae bacterium | reverse complement strand
ATTACACAAGACAAAAAAGCAACACCACAAAGGTGTTGCTTTTTGTTTGGCGGAGAAGGAGGGACTCGAACCCTCGCGCCGGTTACCCGACCTATACCCTTAGCAGGGGTACCTCGTCACCAACTTGAGTACTTCTCCATTTGGTAATCGCCTATGGCTATTAAATTTTGCCGAACGCTTTCGACCTATTGATTATAATAAATGTTTTTAAAAATGTCAACTGTTTTTTTTACTTTTATCCAAATTTATTAAGGAAATAGGGGAGAGTTCATAAATTTATATTCTTGCTTTTAAAATAAATCAACGCTACCGTGTGTTCCAAAATCCCGCAACCCTTGATATTAGTGGGTTTTTAGGGATTTTTTAAAAATTTTGAAAAAAGTTATTGACAATTGATTTTTTTTGCATTATACTAACAAATTGTATCAATATGGGATTTTGTGCCCCCTGTTTTCGGGTCAAAAAACAGGTTGGGGCGAAAAAGCCGCTTAAAATGGCGGAATTTTCGTAAAAATCTCAAGAACGGAAAATTTATTTTTTGGAGTGGTAGAGCCAATGTTAAACGTAAAAACCGTGAAATTGGGCACCAACGAAAGGATTACCTTTTCCAAAATTGACGAAATTTTGGAAATGCCTAATCTGATTGAAATTCAGAAGAATTCCTACAAGTGGTTTGTAGAAGAAGGTCTTCACGAAGTCTTTGACGGAATGGAGCCCATCTGCGACTACACCAACAATTTGGAATTATCTTTTGTGGATTATCGTATCGACGATACTCCCAAGTATTCCATTGTTGAATGTAAAGAAAGAGACGTAACCTATTCCACACCCCTTCGTGTAAAGGCACGTCTTCTTAACCGCGAAACCGGTGAAATTAAAGAATCCGAAGTATTTATGGGTGATTTCCCCCTTATGACTCCTTCGGGCACCTTTGTTATCAACGGTGCAGAGCGTGTAATCGTATCCCAACTTATTCGTTCTCCCGGTGCATATTTTAGTGTTACTGTAGATAAGTCGGGTAGAAAACTTTTCAGTTCCACCGTTATCCCCACCAGAGGTGCTTGGTTGGAATATGAAACCGACCAGAACGAAATTATATATGTAAGAATCGACAAAAACCGTAAACTTCCCCTTACCACCTTCGTTCGTTCTTTGGGACTTTCCCGCGACGAAGATATTAAGGAATTTTTCGGTGAAGATGAACGCCTCCTCTATACATTAGAAAAGGACGGCACCAAAAATGCCGATGAAGCACTTCTCGAAGTTTACAAAAAACTTCGTCCCGGTGAACTTTTCACCGTTGATGGTGCAAAACAACACATCGAAGGACTTTTCTTTGATCCCCGCCGTTATGACTTGGCAAGGGTAGGTCGTTTCAAATACAATAAAAAATTGGCTCTTGCCGCAAGAACACTTGGCAGGACCTTGACCCGTCCTGTAATCGATCCCTTAACCGGTGAAGTTCTTGCAGATGCAGGTGACGTAGTATCCCGTGAAATGGCTGCAAACTTTGAAGCCAAGGGTGTAAAATCTGTTTATGTTCAAATCGAAACCGAAAACGGTATGAGCGAACATAAGATTATCTCCAACAATACTGTTGACATTGCAAACTTTGTAAACTTTGATGCCAAAGAAGAATGCGGTATCAACGAACGCGTTTGCTTTGACGTTCTTATGGATATCCTTCAAAACACCGATGGGGAAGATGCCATCAAAGAAGCCCTTATCGCCCGTAGAGAAGAACTTATCCCCAAACACATCACCATTGACGATATCTTTGCATCTGTAAGTTACATTTTAGGACTTAACTATGATATCGGTAATGTGGATGACATCGACCACCTTGGCAACCGCCGTATCCGTTCTGTCGGTGAATTGCTTCAAAATCAGTTCCGTATCGGTATTTCCCGTATGGAACGTGTGGTTCGTGAGAAGATGACCATCCAAGCACAAGATTTGGATGCCGTTACTCCTCAATCTCTTATCAATATTCGTCCCGTAGTTGCCGCCATTAAAGAGTTCTTTGGTTCATCACCCCTTTCTCAATTTATGGACCAAACCAACCCCTTGGCAGAACTTACCCATAAACGTCGTCTTTCCGCCCTTGGTCCCGGAGGTTTGTCCAGAGACCGTGCCGGATTCGAGGTTCGTGACGTTCACTATAGCCACTACGGACGTATGTGTCCTATTGAAACCCCTGAAGGTCCTAACATCGGACTTATCCCTTACCTTGCAACCTATGCAAGAATTAACGAATACGGCTTTGTTGAAGCACCCTTCCGCCGTGTAGATAAAGAAACCGGCGTAGTGCTTGATGAGGTTGTTTATATGACTGCCGACCAAGAGGACGATTACATCGTTGCTCAGGCAAACGAACCCCTTGATGAACAGGGCAGATTCGCCCGTGCCAAGGTATCGGCTCGTTGCAGAGATGAATTTATTGAAGTAGAAGCCGCCCGTGCCGATTTTATGGACGTATCGCCTAAGATGGTTATCTCGGTTGCTACCTCTATGATTCCCTTCCTCGAAAACGACGACGCCAACCGTGCATTGATGGGCTCCAACATGCAACGTCAGGCAGTTCCCCTTCTTAAAACTCAATCCCCCATTGTTGGTACAGGTATGGAATACAAAGCCGCAGTTGACTCCGGTGTATGTGTATTGGCCGAAAGACCCGGTACCGTTACCAAGGTCGATGCAAAGAACGTAACCGTTCTTACCGATGATGGTGATGTTGATAATTACGAACTCCTTAAATTCCTTCGTTCCAACCAAGGCACCTGCACTAACCAACGCCCTGTTGTAACAGAAGGTCAAAGAGTAGAAAAAGGTTCCGTTATTGCTGACGGTCCCGCAACCAGTAACGGTGAAATCTCCCTTGGTAAGAATGCCCTTATCGGCTTTATGACCTGGGAAGGTTACAACTACGAAGATGCCGTTCTCATTAACGAAAAGGTTGTACGTGATGATGTGTTTACCTCTATTCATATTGAAGAATACGAAATCGAAGCTCGTGATACCAAACTTGGTGCCGAAGAAATCACCAGAGATATCCCCAACGTGGGTGAAGATGCCCTCAAAGATTTGGATGAAAGAGGTATCATCCGCATCGGTGCAGAGGTTCGTTCAGGCGATATCCTTGTTGGTAAGGTAACACCTAAGGGTGAAACCGAAATGACCGCCGAAGAACGTTTGCTCCGTGCAATATTCGGTGAAAAGGCCCGAGAAGTCAGAGATACCTCCCTCCGTGTACCCCACGGTGAATATGGTACCGTTGTTGACGTTAAGGTGTTTGACCGTCGCAATTCTTCCGAACTTAATCCCGGTGTTAATATGGTTGTTCGTTGCTATATTGCCCAAAAGAGAAAGATCTCCGTTGGTGACAAGATGGCAGGTCGTCACGGTAATAAGGGTGTTGTATCCCGTATTCTCCCCGTTGAAGATATGCCCTTCCTTCCCGATGGTACTCCCCTCGATATCGTTCTCAATCCCCTCGGTGTTCCTTCTCGTATGAACATCGGTCAGGTGCTTGAAGTTCATCTCGGTTATGCCGCAAGAGCACTTGGCTGGAAGGTATGCACCCCTGTATTTGACGGTGCACACGAAAAAGATATTAGACAGTGCTTCCAAATGGCTGAAGATTTAACAAAGGCCGACAATTACGACAAGAAGGATAGCGCAGGTCTTGACTTCTCCAAGATTCCTCTTCGCGAGCATGCCAAGACTCAGTTGTTTGACGGTCGTACCGGCGAACCCTTTGATAACCTTGTAACCGTTGGTTATATGTATTATCTCAAGCTTCACCACTTGGTTGACG
>JAZQJN010000184.1:0-2661 GCA_045541655.1 Acutalibacteraceae bacterium | reverse complement strand
AGTTCGCTCATAACGTCATCCAGCAAAACGATGGGCTGTTCACCAAAATATTCATTCATAAATGAACTCTCGGCAAGTTTAAGGGCTATTGCCGCCGAACGCTGTTGACCTTGAGAACCGAAATTTCGGGCGGATATTCCGTTTATTAAAATATCCATATCGTGGCGGTGGGGACCGCAGGTGGTAATAAGATATTTTTCATCCTCATTAAGAGAATTTTCAATATCCTTTAACAGAATATCTTTACCGTCATCAAAGGAATATTTTTCGCCATCGTATTTTAAGTCAAGGGTTTCCTTTTCTTCGGTAAGTCCGTTATAAAATTCTATTGCGTAGGGTTTTATTGCTTCAAGATATTTTTGTCGTTGCCTGCAAAGTTTTGCACCATATTCTGCCAGGAGATTATTCCAAAATTCCAGCATATCTTTATTTGGATTTTGATAACTGTCTTTAAGCAGGGCATTTCTCTGAATAACAACCCTTTTGTATTCGTTTACAAGTCCCCTTGCTCCGCCCTTTAACCGGCAAAGGGAATCGTCTAAAAATTTTCTTCTTGTTTCGGGACCGCTTTTTACAAGGGATAAATGGTCGGGAGAAAATACAACCGTGTTAAATATTCCGATAAGTTCCGAAGATGATTTAACATCGGTTTTGTTGAGTAAATATTTTTTCTTATTTTCAATGATAAGTTTAACATTTTGTTCCCGGTTATTTGAAAAAAACTGAGCCCATATTTCACTCTTATTCTCTCCGAATTTAATGAGGTCTTTTTCTTTAGAATCTCTGAAAGATCGGGCACCGGAACAAAGCCACAATGCCTCAATTAGATTTGTCTTGCCCTGAGCATTCTGACCGAATAAAATATTTACTTCCTCACAGGGAGAAATTTCAATATTTTCAATATTTCTAAACTTTTCTACTCTAAAATCTTTAACGGTCAATCTTCTTCACCTTGAAAATTTTATCGTTATATTTCACGCTCATTTCGGGATATATTTTCTTACCCCTCATAAGACAAACTTCATTATCTACAAGTACCTGACCGTCAAGAATAACCTCTTTTGCCTCTCCGCCGGTCATAACTTCACCGGAAAATTTAAGAAGTGCATCAAGTTTAATAAAATCTTCTTTTATTTCTAAGGTTTTGGTAACAAAAATTTTCATATATTTTTTGCGTTCCTTTATTTTTTAGATAAGTCGTGTGGGAAGAATTAAATAACTGAATTCATCCCCCTCTAAAGGTCTGATTTTAATGGGAGAATTTTGGTCTTTAAGTTCAATTATTACCTCGTCGGTAGGAACCGAGCGGAATGCATCAATAAGAAATTGAGCATTAAATCCGATTTCTACTCTTTCACCATCTATTTCTGCATCAATGTTATCATCAGCACTACCAATAGCGGAATTACAGGAAAGTCGAACGGAATTATCATCAAAAATACATTTTACGTAGGTTTTTGCTCTGTCGTTTATAAGCAAAGCAACACGGTCGGCCATTGAATAGAAATCGTTAACCGATACCTTTGCGAAGGTGGTATTTACCCTCTTCATAACGTCTTTATAGTTCATAAATTCACCGCTGATAAGTCGGGTGATAAAGAGATAATGTCCGATTT
Organism: Acutalibacteraceae bacterium; assembly: GCA_045541655.1. Taxonomy (GTDB): domain Bacteria; phylum Bacillota; class Clostridia; order Oscillospirales; family Acutalibacteraceae; genus UMGS1484. Next base: position 1,045 of record JAZQJN010000184.1, on the reverse strand, counting down.
CAAAAATAACGTGTCTGTCGCCAACCGAAATTCTGATTTTTTCTTCCACGCCCTCAGAAAGTTTGCTGATTTCGTTAACACTCTTTTCGGGAATAACAAATTTAACCGTTTCGTTATTTTTAATAACTTCTTTAGATACCGCAACCTTGCATCCATCAAGAGCAACGGCGGAGATTTGATTTTCTTCAACCTCAAAAAGCATACCGGTATAGATGGGATATTCGTTATTTTTCGCAATAGCAAAACGAACCTTGCGAATAAGGGAGGATAAATTATCCCCTTCAATCTCAACTATCTTACCGTCGGCAACTGCAGGAAGTTCGGGATATTCTTCAGGTGCGATACCAATAATGGAAAATTTACTTTTTCCTGCTCTGATGGTACAAATAAGTTTTTCATCAATATCTATTTCAATAATATCGGCAGGTGCTTTTTTAATGATATCACTAAAATACTTTGCATTAAGAACAACCTTACCGCCCTGTTCAATTTGTGCTTTAACGGCGGTGGTAATTCCCATTTCAAGATTGTATCCTGTAATGGTTAAATATCCTGAAGATGCAGATAACAATATTCCTTCAAGGGCGGATATAGTTGATGAACCTACCGCACCCATAACCTTAATGGTTGCTTCAAGTAAAGTATCCTTTGTGCATTTTAATTTCATTTTAATTCCTCCCAAAATTCATTTGGTAATTTGACTTAATAATTTCATAAAAAATTATTTTTTTATTTTTATGGAGGGCGAAAGCCCTATAATAAATGAAATAATATAATATATATTTTTATAGTAGTAGTAGTGTTGGTTGAAATTTTAAAGATTCCCCTGAAACCTTTATAAAATAAGGAAATACAGGAAATTTTTTCTTCTTTGAATAAGTGTTGATAAAACTTTGAAATCTGACTTTAACATTAATAATACATATTTCAACAGTTAATGTTGAAAGTTATGTTGAAAATGTTAAGAGTTATGTAAACTATGGTAACCGATGGTAAAAATTTACTATTAACATACCTTTGAAAATATATAAAATTCCGTAAACAT
>JAZQJN010000183.1:0-3058 GCA_045541655.1 Acutalibacteraceae bacterium | reverse complement strand
ATCGGCAATACGATTCAATTTTTTACCATAGTCCTCTAAAGACAGCACAATTTTCTCGGTATATTTATCGGCAATATCGTTGTCGCACAGGGAATAAAAATTACAGTAAGGACATTTTGATTTACAAAAGGGAATGTGAATATAAAGTCCAATATTCTTTTTTGAATTTTGCATATTCTAACCCCTTTCTAAATATAATAAGAATTTATTTAATTCTTAACCCTTTTGGATAGTGATTCTTTGCAATTCCGTTAGATACCTTTGCACCGCCCAACGGACATCCGTGCAAGGTAACTACCGCCCAACCGTTTTCACATTCAGCAGGGATTTCAAGACCGCAAATATATTTTTCGGCAAGGTCAAGATTTTCGCCTAACTCAATTTTCCTCCTAAATTTTTTACCCATCGCCATAGAAAACTGATGATGGGGAAGGATATAGTTCTTCCTTACCTCACCAATATTTACACCGTGAGAAAAAATGGTGCAGGAAGGTACATCAAAATCGGGGGTGAAATAGGTTGGAGTATCTTTATTCATAATGATATGACTTTTGTCATAATTTACAAGGGTGTCATCCAAAAATTCAAAAATAACGGGGTCGATTTTTTGTTTAGATGAATTGCTGCTTTTAACCTTCGCAGTGGACGTAAGGGTGCTACGGAGAAGGGCGGCGAATTGTCCTTCGCCCTTGTTTTTGTGGGGATAAAATCTGCGGCAAAATTCTATATTATCACATTCACATCCCTCAAAACGGATGCCGTTTTCGGTGTTTTCCATAACCCTGTCTGTAGGTCTTATAAGTTCGAAATCGGGATGACTTTTTAGAAAATCATCCACTACCATCTCATTTTCTTCCAAAGAAAAGGTGCAGGTGGCATATATGATATATCCGCCGTTCTTAACGCATTTAGAGGCATTGTTGAGTATTTCTTTTTGCCTTTCGGCACATTTAAGAACGTTCTCAACACTCCATTCCGATACTGCAATATCCTCTTTACGGAACATACCCTCACCCGAGCAGGGAGCATCCACCGAAACAAGATCAAACCTGCCCTCAAAAATCTCGGCTAAACGGGATGTATCCATACAGGTAGTAACCACGTTTTCAAGTCCCAAACGTTCGATGTTTCCCGTTAGAATTTTGCAACGGGAGGGGATAATCTCATTGGATACAAGCACACCCTTTTCGCCTAATTTGTTCTTAATTTGGGTGCTTTTGCCACCGGGAGCGGCACACATATCAAGCACCGACCATTGGGGCGAAAAATCAAGACATTCAATGGGCATCATAGCGGCGGGTTCCTGAACATAGATTAGTCCTGCGTGATGATATGGATGATTACCGATTTTGTCATATTCGAGATAGTACCCGTTTTCTACGTAAGGGATTTTATCACTCGAGAATATATTTATCTTTTCAAAGTCTTCAAGGGATATTTTTTCTGTGTTTACTCTGAAACCACGAACAGGGGAGGAGTTTACCGCTTCGACGTAACTTTCAAATTCATCCCCTAAAAGAGTCTTCATTCTGTTTTCAAATTCTACGGGTAAATTAATCATTACAAAGCTCCGTTTCGGCATAAAGCATACACATAGACGTGGCGGTAACTGCGGCAGTTTCGGTGCGAAGAATACGTTTGCCAAGGGATATAATTTGACCATTGCCTTCTTTAGCAATAAGGTCAATTTCCTTCTCACAAAAACCACCCTCGGGGCCTATGAGAATACCCACCGACATACCGCTCTTAATGGTCTTTAATGCCTCTTTGGTAGCGTTCATACCCTCTTTGCATTCATAGGGGACAAGAAATACGTCAACATCATTTGCCATCTCAACACATTCTTTAAAACTTACCACGCTGTGAACGGTTGGAATGGTATTCCTTTTGCTTTGTTTTGCGGCACTTTCGGCTATTGCCTTCCAACGTGTAACCTTTGAATCCTTTTTCTTGTTGTCAAGTTTAACAACGCAGTTTTCCATCTCAACGGGAATGATATCATCCACACCAAGTTCTACCGCTTTTTGAATAATGAACTCCATTTTATCCGATTTAGGAAGCCCTTGGAATAGTTTGATGCTGATAGGGAGGGATGTGTCGTTATAATTTTCTTCCAAAATATCTGCAATAATCAAGTCATTATCTATATTACTAATCTCGCAAAGGTGGCTCATATTATCGGCACTGACAAGGATTTTGTCCCCCACCTTCATTCTTAGAACATTTTTAATATGATTACAGTCGCCACCCGTAATTTCAAATGAATTACCCCTGCGACTATTGTTTTCAACAAAGAAATTAAACATAAAAAATCATCCTATTAAATGGCTTTAATAAGATGATTTTATCATATTTTATTGAATTTTTCAATCTATATTGAAAATTAGTTTTTAAGACTTTGTAGGGGTGCGGGAATTTGTCCACCGCGTTTAATAAATATACCAGGGTCAACGTTAGAAATAGGCATAACGGGGCCACTTCCCAAAAGACCGCCAAATTCAAGGGTGTCGCCAACCTTGCAACCGATAGCGGGAATAAGACGTACCGCGGTGGTTTTGGAATTAACCATACCAATAGCGGCTTCGTCGGCAATAAGTCCCGAAATAACTTCTGCGGAGGTGTCGCCGGGGACAACTATCATATCAAGACCAACCGAGCAAACGGCGGTCATTGCCTCTAACTTTTCAAGGGATAAAGCACCACATCTTGCGGCGGCAATCATACCCTCATCCTCACTGACAGGAATGAATGCACCCGAAAGTCCGCCAACACGGGAGGATGCCATTACGCCACCCTTTTTTACCGCGTCATTAAGCATAGCCAAAGCGGCGGTAGTGCCTGTACCGCCACAGGTACCAACACCCATAGATTCAAGAATTCTTGCTACCGAGTCACCGACGGCGGGAGTAGGAGCAAGGGAAAGGTCAACAATACCAAAGGGAACACCAAGGCGTTTTGATGCTTCAAGAGCAACAAGCTGACCCATGCGGGTAACCTTGAACGCAGTTTTCTTTATTGTTTCAGAAACAACACCAAAATCACATCCTCTCACCTTTTC
>JAZQJN010000182.1:0-3025 GCA_045541655.1 Acutalibacteraceae bacterium | reverse complement strand
CTCATTCCACCACCGTGAACGTTGGGGCAACTAATATTCACCTCAATAATGCCTACGTTTTCGACTTTATCGACCTTTTCGCAACAGTAAACGTAATCTTCAATGGAAAATCCGCCGATATTTGCCACTACGGGCTTGTTAAAATATTTAGGCATATTAGGGAGTATCTCATTTACAACACGCTCTATGCCGGGATTTTGAAGCCCTACGGCATTGACCATTCCCGAGGGGGTTTCGGCAATTCGGGGGGATTCGTTACCAAAACGAGGGTCCTTTGTTGTTCCTTTAAATGAGAAGGAACCTAAAATATTTATATCGTAAAATTCCTTAAATTCCTCACCATAGCCAAATGTTCCCGAGGCGGGGATGATGGGGTTATCCATTTCTACACCGCAAAGGTTTATTCTTGTATCGGCCATTTTTCCACTTCCTTTATGTTAATCTTTATTATATATTATTCATTATCTTCAAAAGCGGCGGATACCGTTCCTACCGCATCGGGAGATGATAATAGTTTTCCGTGTTCACTGACAAATGCCGCTGCAAGACAGGGACTGTTTATCTCTTCTCCGTATTCTCTTAAAATACTTCCTGCCAAATTGCCCCTCTCCCACACGACCAAACGATATTTGCCGTTCAGTTCATACAGTTCGCTCTTTTTGAAATTAAGATTGCTTTTAGAGAGTTTATTGAGGGCACAAAGCATATTTTCGCTACTTGAAAATTCAAAAACTTTTGGTTTACCTCTATTATTCTTTATTCTCACCCTTTTTGCTTCCGAGGGTTCGGTCAGAGTGAAATATATAATACATCCGTCATCGGGGGCAGGGAAAACCTCAATTATAAGTTTTTGTTTATTCAGAGAAAAACCCACCATTTTTTCTGCACCTAAAATCAGGTCGTTTAACATATCCTTGGTTTTTTGGTCATCATAATCTATTGTACCATAGGTTAATCCAAAACGGGATAAATCTCCTTTTTCCAAGGTGATTTTGAGGCGATTTTCCTCCTCAGTTACATACACATCGTCATCCCCCAACATTATATAATACTATTAATATAATATTAAAAAATTACAATGTGTGCAAGTCAATATTATTGTTATTTTATTTTCCGCTAAATGCCAAAAAGACGTTTTGCATTATCGTAGGCGGTTTTTAACACCTGTTCGGTTTCTATTTCTCTTACCTCTGCAATTTTTTGTGCAGTATAAATTATGTAGGAGGAATCGCAACGCTTTCCTCTATGGGGCACAGGGGTCATATAGGGAGCATCGGTTTCAAGGAGAAGTCGCTCCAAGGGGATATCCTTCGCCACCTCAAGGGGAGTTTTGGCATTTTTGAAGGTTACCGCTCCGCCAAGGCCGATATACATTCCAAGTTTCACGGTTTCTCTTGCCGTTTCTACACTGCCCGAAAAACAATGGACAACACCTTTGGGTTTATATTTTGTCAGGATATCCATTGTATCTTTATGGGCTTCTCTATCGTGGATAATTACGGGTAAATCTAATCTATTTGCAAGAATTATCTGTTTTTCAAACCACTCTTTTTGAATATCGCGGGGAGAAAAATCGTAGTGATAATCGAGGCCTATTTCACCAATGGCAACAATTTTTTTGTTATTTGCAAGGGTTATAAGCCGTTCTTCATCAAAATCCCCTGCATCCTCGGTTTCATGGGGATGTACACCCACCGCACCGTATATATAATCATACTGCTCACAAAGTTTTACAGTCATTTCTGCCGACTTAAAATCGCTGGCACAGTTAATGATACCCACCACATTTTGTTTCGGCAAAAAGTTTTTTAATATTTCGTGGCGGTCATCATCAAAATTGTGGCTATCGTAATGGGCGTGGGAATCAAATATCATACTATATCTTCCTTTTTTGTTATCTTATTCATTATACCACAAGAACCTCCCACATTCAACACATAAAACTAAATAAGGGCTGTTAAATCTTCAGGAGATATTTTGGGATGCAAGGCACAGTTTATCGCCATTGATAATACCCCAGCGGCTCGGTCGATTACGGTGTCTATTTCCCTTGGAGTTACCATCATTCCAACACTATCAGCGGGAGGGGTGTTTTCTCCTTTTATTTGCATAATATCCTCTGCCAGGGTAGAGGCATCAACAACGGTAGGTACACCGATTGCGATAACAGGTATACCCACAGTTTTTTGACTTATTTCACTACGACTGTTTCCCACTCCTGAACCGGGAGAAATACCGCTGTCACATATTTGAATGGTGGTGCCAAGTCGGGATAAACGGCGTGAGGCAAGTGCATCTATCACAATTACCGCAGAAGGATTTACTCTATTCACTATTCCGTTAATAATTTCGGCGGTTTCTATTCCTGTCTTACCAAGGACACCGGGAGATATTGCCGAAACGCTTCTTAAACCTCCAAGACCTAAACTTTCCGCAAGTTCTTTATCAATATGTCGGGTGGCAAGTATTCCCGACACGGTTTTGGGTCCCAATGCATCGGGGGTGATATCGGAATTACCAAGTCCTGCAACAAGGATAGTGCCATCTTTGGGCAAAAGATGCTTTATCTCCTCTGCCACCGCATTTCGGCGGTTATCATCGGAGGGGAGTTCATTTGAAAAGAGTTCTCCTTCCACCGTAATATAGGTGCCTATAGGTTTTCCAACCGCCTCTACCCCCTGTTCGTTCAGCACCTTTATTCGGGTAATTTTTACATTCCCTTTTGTATATTCCTCACACTCTACACCCTTGCAATCCTCGGTTACAAGTTCTCTGCGTTCAAGGGCAAGGTCGGTTCTGATATTCATATTTTCCACCTTTTATAAAATATTTTCAAAAATATTATCCGCAAAGGAGGGTTTTATATCCCTAAATCAATATTTTTTTCAAAAAGAGGCAAATTAGTTGTATTTTTTTTGAAAAAACTCTTGCAATTTTTTAAAGGGAGTGATAATATATATTAAGCCGTGTCAAAAGCAATAAGTCGGATCGTAGCCATGTCGTTCTGTGAGCCAAGGAGTTGGCA
>JAZQJN010000181.1:0-6302 GCA_045541655.1 Acutalibacteraceae bacterium | reverse complement strand
GGGGTTTGCGTTTTTCGGTGTGTGCAACCTTGGTTGTGCACACTTTTTTGTTTTTTAGGAGGAATTTTGGGTGTGAATTTACTTAAATGAAACTTTTGGGAAGAAAATAGAAAAATTATATGGAGGGATAAAAATGAAATTTTGCTCTGAATGTGGAAATGAAATTGATACTCAACAAAAATTTTGTAGCTATTGTGGCTCCGAAAACAAGTTTTATGCAAAGGGTGATAATAAACAAATAACATTAAGTAAAAGAGAAAGTGATTCCTATACGTCAACTCAAAAGAACACAATATTCAATCATGATGTTCTTGTGAATTATTTAAATAATTTGCAAACTCTTGAATTTGTTAAACGTAAAAAAACACAGGATAAAGAGCAACTTAAAAACAAAATTAGTTCATTAGGTCACGCAAAAAATATATGTAAAAGGAAGAGACTATTTGACTGTGGCTCCCCTGGTGGTGCTGTAGGCATGGCTATTATTTTCGTGGTTGCATTATTAATAAACTCTTCAATAAGTGTGGAAGATTCTTCTGATACAGTCTTAACTTTTGCTGCATTCCTAATAGGAATGTTGACCGTACTATCTGGGTTGGCGGGAATTGGATTTATTGTCTATGGTATTTGGGAATATATCAAAGACATTATAAGATACAAAACAGACAGGAAGAATGAAGTCGATCGTATTGCCAATGAATTGATTGAAAAAGAAAGATTGGAAAAAACAGTGTTGCCATTAATAGAAAAAGACATAGAAAAAACAACAAGTTTGCTTAACGATGCGTATGCAATTAATATTGTTCCTGCAAAATTTCGAAATATATATGGTGCTTATTTTTTGTATGAAAATGTGTCTACTTCAATGCTTACATTAAGTGAAGTCCTTATACATTGTGTGTTGGAAGAAATCAGTAAAAAACTTGATGTGGTGATTGAACAACAACAGCAGATGATTATGCAGCAAGCTGAAATGATATATCTTAGCGAACATATAATCAGACAAAATGAAGAACTGTTAGACCACGCTATTGCTACTGAACATAATACTGCTCTTGCCGCCCAATATGCTCAAGTTTCGGCTGTGAATACAGCAACAGTTGCAAATATACAAGGTTATTTCCAAACTAAAGATTTATATAATTTTTAGTTGAAAAATATTGTGATAGGAGAACGAAAAATGAATAAAACATATAGAGCAATCTTAATAGTCCTTTCATTAATCGCGTTACTAAACGTTATATTTGTTCCAATATTTGATATGTGGGGTGGTTTGTTCCCTGAAAGTGTTGAATACGATTTCTTTGATGTAATGGATATGGTTATGAATGATGATAACTGTTGGGATTATAGAGTGGTTGCGTTAACAATGTCAATTTTTGTTCCGACGGTATTAATGTTTGTTATGGCTTTGCTTGGGAGTAAGCCTTTGTTCCTAATTGTTGATGCTGTTGGTATAATACTGGTGGTTAAACAACTTATTGATTATTCCGATCAGGTTGGTAATCTTAGTAAAATATTCGATACATCTTGGACAAGTATATCGATTGGTAATTGGACGGCACTAGGATTGTTTGGTATTTCGTTTTTAGTAGCACTTTTCTCTAAAAAGAAAAAATCGAATAGTGAGGATTAATAAAATAAACCCGCTCACACAATTTGTGTGAGCGGTAATTTTTTTATTTCATAATATACTGCATATTATCAACCAAGGTGCCCATGGCCTTAACCGCTTTGTTTGCGGTCTTCTTGAAAGATTTTTTATTGTTGTTATAAGCAACGGTTCCGGCGATACTTGCAACCACACCAACCGCCATACCGGCACCCATTCCTTTAATAAATCCCGACATACCTCTGTTCATTTTATATCCCTCCTAAATTTAAGTTTGCAAGAATATTATGTGCAGAAATATTTTTATTTTTCACATCAAAACAAAAAATGACTTCCAAATTTATGAAAGTCATTTTGTAAAATTATTCTTTGTTATTTATTCGCAAATTGGTTCCCAAAACACCCAAAATAATTACGGCACAACAGATGATCTGAAGGGCTGAAAGATTCTCTTTAAGAATAAACAATCCCGCCAACACCGACACAACGGTGATAATGTTTGAAAAAGATGCAGCACGGACTGTATCTATAATCGAGGTGGCGTAGTTGTAAAGCATAAATGCACCAATGGATGACAGAATGGATAAATATCCAATAGCCCACCAAAAGTTGGTACTTGAAACCGCCGTAACAAGTTGTGAAGTGTAATCTCCTCTTAATCCGCAAAGGGCAATGAGATTAAATCCAACGGTACCCACAAGGAACATAATGTATGTACGCTCAAAGGGAGAATAATGTTCCGATTCGCTTCGGCTTAAAATATTAAATACAGCGGCACATAAAACCGCACCTAAAAGCAGAAGGATTCCAAGCAGAGAACTTGTATTTCCGTCATTAGAAAAAATACTTATAATAGCCACCGCCACAAGGGATATAACCGAAAAAACAACCTGAATAAGGGTGGGCTTTTCCCGTAGTATAAGGGTGGAAAGAACAATAACCGCAATAGGCACAAGGGATATAATTACCCCCGAAATTGCACTTGAAGTTTTATCTATTCCATACAGTTCAAAAATGAAGTAGAGAAGAGGTTGAGCAACTGCCATCAATAGGATTTTACCCTTTGGTTTACCCTTGAATTTTAGTTTAAAAACACCAAAAGCCCAAAGAATGTTGAGGATTAAAAAGGCAACGGTAAATCTGACAGAGATAATAATGAGGGGATGTGCAACCCCTAAAGCCACTTTAGAGAACAGAAAACTGAATCCAAAAATTATATTGGCAATAAGGGCACCAAGGGTTCCAAAAACAATTTTATTCTTCAAAAATAACACACCTTCAGAGTCAAGGAATGGATGGATATTTATCTATCGGTCCAGTCGGTAAGTTTATCAATGCTTTCTTTGCTTCCCGAAAGGAAGAGAATATCATTATCTTTGAAAACATAGTCGGGAGTAACAAGGTCAACAACGTTACCGTCGTTTTCGATGGCGATAATATTAATACCAAAACGTTTGCGAAGGTTAATATCCAAAACGGATTTGCCCACCGCTTTTGCAGGGATTATCATTTTGGTAACGTTAATTTTTTCACTTAACTGAACAAAGTCAAGCACCTTTTCGGTTTCTAAACGACTGGCAAGGCGGAGAGCCATATCCCTTTCGGGAAATACCACCTCAGCACCTAATTTTTCAAGAATAATACCGTGCTCATTACTGCAGGCCTTGGCAATAACCTTGGGAACACCTAAAGACACAAGGTTAAGGGTGGTGAGAATGGATGACTCCATGTGTTCACCGATGCACACTACAGCCACGTCGCAGGTGCCGATTCCCGTTTCCTCCAAGGTTTTTTTGTCAAGAGCGTTAACCACAAAGGCATTGGGAGTATATTCTCTGATTTCGCGGATTTTATCCTCATTCATATCAACGACAATAATATCGTCGTTTGTTTCGGCAAGTTCCATAGCAAGGGCACGACCAAAACGTCCCAGCCCCACAATACCATAGGTGATTTTCCCGTGATTTGCTTTTCTAAACATAATTAATTCTCCTAACCAATGGTAATATTTCCTTCAGGATATCTTACTCGCTCACCTCTGGAGAAATACCAAAGGGTGGCGATGGTCATGGGACCAAGACGTCCTATAAACATCAGAATAATTGATAATATCTTTGCACCCACACCTAAATCGGGGGTAATTCCAGTGGAAAGACCAACCGTAGCACAGGCACTAACCACCTCAAAAATAATGCTTTGAAGTGATAAATTGGGCTCAAGTATAACAAAAATCACAACAGCCGTAAATACAACCGAAAGGGCTAAAAAGAATACTATAGCCGCCTTGCGGAAGGCATCTTTAGGTAGTGAATAGTGAAATGCCTTTTCGGATTTATTCGTAGCGGCGGATTTTATCCCCTGAAAGATACAGAAAATTGTAGTAGTTTTAATACCGCCACCGGTTGATCCTGGGGATGCACCAATAAACATAAGTGCCGACATAATAAGTATTCCCGCAGTGGAAGCATTGCCTAAATTATAGGTTGAAAATCCTGCTGTACGGGTGGATACACTTTGGAAAAATGCCTGTAACCAGGACATATCATCGGTAAATTTAAGGAGAAGAGTTCCAACCGTAATAAGAAAAACACTCATAGTGATAACCACTTTAGAATGCATAGAAAGTTTTTTCCATCGGCATTTTTTATTTATAACTTCCTTAATAACAAGAAAGCCGATACCGCCAAAAAAGATAAGTCCACAGGTGATAATATTAAGCAAAACATTGTTTTGATACGGCAATAAACTAACTGCAGGCCCCCACTTGCCGGTGCCTAAAATATCAAACCCTGCGTTGTTAAAGGCAGAAACCGAATGAAAGGCACTTATTCCCATGGCTTTGTACCAAGGAAAATCCTTAATAAACACAAAGAAACTGAAAACAGCACCAATAGATTCTATAATAAGGGTGGTAATAAATACGTCCCTTACAAAACGAGCAATACCCTTACCCGAACCTAAATTCATTGCCTCTTTAACAAGGGTGCGACTTTTAAGGTCAAACTTTTTGCCCATTAAGAGGATGAACCCTGCACCGATAGAAGCCACTCCAAGACCGCCCGTTTGAATAAGCAGGGCAACAATAAATTGACCCAATGGGGTAAAGGTGGATGCACAGTCAACGGTAAGAAGTCCCGTAACACATACCGCACTTGTGGAGGTGTAAAGGGCATCAATGTATGATAAATCCACCCCATCCCTTACGCAACAGGGGAGGGTGAGCAGTATTGAGCCAAGTAAGATAACCGTTCCAAACCCTAAAGCAATAAGTCGGGCAGGAGGTTGAGATTTTATAAAGTTTTTTAGCATATCTGCCACCTTGAAAATAAAAAATATACAATAAAATTATACCCCCACCAAAGTGCATTGTCAAGCACATAAAGGCAGGGGTGTTTTGCATCTTTTCTATATATAAATAAAAAACTGCCGAAGATGCTAAATGCACATGCACCTTCGGCGAATGGAGGGAGGGAAAACACAATTAACCCTGATCCCTACCATTATAATAAAACATCAAAATGAAAATAAACTTAAAAATATTCAGTTTAAAAAATTATTTGTTTACGTATTCAAGATATTCATTACCAACGTTATGTTTATCAAAGAATTTGCAAATCTTGTGTCCCGGCACGGTAAAGATAAGGGCGAGAATAAGTTCCGCAATAGAGGTTGCCAAAGCACCGCCTACAATTTGATAAAAACTCCAACCGAAGAATATTCTGCCAACAAGGGTAGAGAATATAAAATTGTCGGCAAACTGTCCTAAGGTGGTAGAGAAAAATGAGCGGAAGAAATATGCTACCATACCGTCGGGATTTTTCTTAAAACACTTGCCGATAGCGTGATTAGAAAAATTATTTATAACCGATGATATTACAAAAGCAATAGTGCTTCCCACAATAACGTACCAGGTACCGCCAAAGGTGTTATCGAGGGCGGAATTTATAATATCCCCATACCCTCTCACGTAGGATTGCCCCCAAAGTCCCGGGATAATGCTTCCCACGTAAAACACACCGCACATAAACAGATTAAGGGCGGTGGCGGTGAGGGATATCTGGGTAGATGCCTTAGGACCAAAGCGTTTGGTCAGTACATCCATAGTAAGAAAAGCAAACCAGGAAAGGGTGGTGCCACAGTCAATAGCCATCCATTCAAAGGGTAAAGATACGTTTTTATTTGCAAGCAGGTTCATAGAGAATACCGACAGCACAAACAGGGTAAAGATAAGTGTAGGCACCGAGCGAAGCAGGATAAAATATTCCTTGATTTCAGTTTTAATTTTGTTTTTCATAAAGTTACTCCTTTTCGGCAAAAAGAAAAAGAGGGCACGGAAAAAGTGCCCTCATAAAAGGTTTAACTCTCGCCGTAGTTTTGTTTATAGACAGGATGGTCACGAACTGTCTTGTTAAGTTGTGAGTATATTATACACCAAACGCCAATAATGTCAATGGGGAATTTGCCTCCCTTGCCCTAAAGGGAGGGGGACCGCGTAAGCGGTGGAGGGATTTTTATGTTCTATCACTCTTTTGCTGTCTTTTTTTCATTTTTCTCCAATTCACAAATCCGTATAAATCGTTCGCCAAGAATGCCACAAAGCAAACCATAACCGATATATATTTAATATCCTTCATCCCTGCAAGTATCCACAAAACTATCAGCACAATATCGTTGGCGGCGTAGGCGAGGG
>JAZQJN010000180.1:0-5453 GCA_045541655.1 Acutalibacteraceae bacterium | reverse complement strand
CCTTTTTGTATTGTATCACAAATATTATAATATTTCAAGTATAATTTTGCACAATTTTACTATTATTGTTTACAATTTTTATTCCGCTTCAAATTACATTTTATAATGACATGTTAAATTGAGATTTAACGTCTTTTAGTAACAAAATTGTATTGACTACTTTATTGAAATGGTGTAAAATTAATAGTACGTGTCTTTTGTGAATTGCAATTATTTTATTTGATTAAGAAAATATATTTTTTACATAAAAGGAATATTTTTATATGGCTAAAATTGAAATGTGTGCACCCTGCCTTTTTGGACTTGAAGGTGTACTTGCAGATGAATTAAGAAATATAGAAGCAGAGAACGTTCGCCCCGAAAACGGGAGAGTGCTATTTTCGGGCGATTCCCGTATCTTGGCAAGAGCAAACCTGTGGCTTCGTACCGCCGAGAGGGTTGAAATTGTGGTAGGAAGTTTTAAGGCATACAGTTTTGAGGAATTGTTTGAAGGAACAAAAAAGCTGGAATGGGAAAGATGGATAGATAAGAAAGATGCTTTTCCCGTTAAGGGCTGGTCTTTAAACTCTAAACTTTTCAGTATCCCTGATTGTCAATCTATTATAAAAAAAGCGGTTGTCAAGAAACTTTCTGAAAAATATAAAATTGAATGGTTTGAAGAAAGCGGTCCTGTGCATCAAATAAGATTCTCAATTCTTAAAGATGTGGTAACGGTAATGCTTGATACTACGGGTGTAGGCCTTCATAAAAGAGGGTATCGCGGATTGTCTTTAGAGGCACCTATCAAAGAAACCTTGTCTGCAGCGATGGTTATTCTTTCCCGCCCTTATCCCGATTCAACCCTTTATGATCCATTTTGCGGTTCGGGAACGTTGCTTATAGAGGCGGCACTCCACGCAAAGAATATTGCCCCCTCTATGAAGAGGAGATTTGCCTGTGAACAATGGGCGGCAATATCTACAGCTCCGTTCAGAGATGAGCGTGAAAGAGCCCGTTCCCTTGAAAAAAGAGATGTCCCTTTTAGAGCAATAGGATCCGATATCGACCCTAACGCGGTTAAGTTGACCTTAGAAAACGCTAAAAAAGCGGGGGTGGATGATTGTATTACCGTTGCAGAAAAGGATATTGCATACTTTGCTCCCACCACCGAAAGAGGAATAATTGTAACAAATCCTCCTTACGGTGAACGTTTATACGATATTGAACAAGCCCGAAACATCTATAAAACCATGGGTAACGTGTTTGAGCAAAAGAGGGGATACCGATATTCCATAATCAGTCCCGATGAACAGTTTGAAGATTGTTTTGGAAGAAAGGCCGATAAAAAGAGAAAACTTTATAACGGAATGATAAAGTGTAATTTATATATGTATTTCAAATAAAAAAGGGTGGGAGTATGCACAACCTTTTTATTATCAACCCAAATGCAGGGAAGAGGAACTTCATAAACAAACTCCTGGTTGATATCAAAACATATTTTTCAGTACATAAGGATGATACATACGATATTAAAATTTGCCGGAGTAGTGAAGATGCCACAGCCGTTGCCAAAGAAGAAGCAAATAAGGGTAAAAAGGTAAGAATATTTGCCTGTGGAGGAGATGGCACAACCTGTAATGTCCTTAATGGTATTGCAGGATATCCCAACGTGCAACTTGGAGTAATTCCAAAGGGTACAGGTAATGATTTTCTAAAAACCTTTGGTGATGTTTCTCCGTTTTTTGATATAGAAAAGCAAATGAAGGGTAGCGTTGTTAAGATTGATGCTATTAAAGCAGGGGATTACTATGCCCTTAATCAGGCATCAATGGGAATGGATGCCGCCGTTTGTTATCATAAGTCGAGATTAGGTCGTATTCCCTTTGTTAAAGGGCAGGGTGCATACGTGATTGCACTCCTTTATACTTTTTTATTTTCACTTAACCATAATTTAACCGTTCAAATAGGGGATGACAAACCTGTTTCGGATAAATATTTGTTTGCAATAGGTGCTAACGGCAGATATTGCGGCGGTGGATTTAATAGTGCTCCCAAGGCACTTGTGTCAGACGGTATCCTTGACTGTTTAAGTGTAAAATCCGTATCCCGCCTTAGAATATTATCCCTACTTTCAAAATATTCAAAAGGTCAGCATTTAGACCTCCCCATATGCACCTATAAAAAGGCGGATAAAATTACAATTAAAGCCGAAAAACCCACCTACGTTAATCTTGACGGTGAGGTAATTATGGCTGAGGAGATAACCTTTAGTGTTGTACCGAACTTTGTGAATTTTATTGTACCTGACCTGTGTGTATCTCCAATATTTAACGATGGTAAATCTAAAAGTAATAGGAAAAAGGCATTACGCCTTCAGATGGAAGAATGATAAAGAAATCCAATATATCAATATTTATCCCTCATTTGGGATGTCCTCATAAATGTAGTTTTTGCGACCAGAAAGCCATTACGTCTGTAAAGATTGCACCTACCTGTGAAGATGTTGAAAACACCGTAAAAACCGCAATTTCAAGTGGCGGATGTAATCCTAAAAACACCGAAATTGCCTTTTTTGGCGGAAGTTTTACCGCTATAGACAGGGAATATATGATATCTCTTCTTTCCACCGCTGAAAAAATGGTTAAAACCTATAATTTAGATGGAATAAGAATATCCACCCGCCCTGATGCTATAGATGAAGAAATAATATCTATTCTCAAAGAGTATGGTGTAACTGCTATTGAACTGGGGGCCCAAAGTACCAACGATAACGTGCTTAAACTCAATCACCGCGGGCATACGTTTGATGATATTAAAAATGCATCATATCTTATAAGAAAGAGCGGTGTATCTTTAGGACTTCAAATGATGACGGGACTATATGGCAGTAACGATAAAATCGATACCCAAACAGCAGAGGATATTGCAAATTTTAAACCCGATACCGTCAGGATATATCCTACCGTAACCCTTAAAAATACATTCCTTGCTACACTTTATCAAAGAGGAGTATATATACCTCCTACACTTGATGATACCGTATCCCTTTGTGCTAAACTTCTGGGATTTTTTATTGATCAAGACATAAAGGTTATTAAATTGGGACTTCATTCCTCCACCGAGGTAGAAGAAAACTATATTGCTGGGCCCTATCATCCCTCTTTCAGAGAATTGTGCGAGAGTAAAATTTATCTTGATAAAGCCATCGAAACCCTCAAAAATGCACCTCAAAACGAGGAGATAACAATATACGTAAATCCAAAAAGCATATCAAAAATGATAGGTAACAATAAGGGTAATATATCCGCTCTATCAAAGCTTGGATATATTGTCAACGTAAAAGGTAAAGAAGATATTCCAAAATATTGTGTGAAAATATGAACAGGAGAGAAGATTAATGTTTTTAAAATCTCTTGAAGCCCAAGGGTTTAAGTCGTTTCCCGATAAAACCCTACTAAAATTTGAAAAAGGAATAACCGGTGTTGTAGGTCCTAACGGTAGCGGTAAGAGTAATATTTCCGATGCTATCCGTTGGGTTCTTGGTGAGCAATCCAATAAGCAACTTCGCGGTGAAAAGAGCGAAGACGTCGTTTTTAACGGTACTTCCGCACGTAAAGCACAGGGAATGGCACAGGTAACGTTGTGTCTTGACAATACCGATAGAGCACTTAATTGCGATAGCGATGAGGTGTTTATTACCCGTAGATATTTCCGTTCTGGTGAGAGCGAATATCAAATTAACCATGCCACCGTTCGCCTTAAAGACGTAAATGAACTTTTTATGGATACCGGTCTCGGTAGAGATGGATATTCTATGATAGGTCAAGGCAAAATCAGCGATATCGTAGGTCGCCGTTCCGACGAACGTCGAGATATGTTTGAAGAAGCAGCAGGAATATCCCGTTTCCGTTATCGCAAACAGGAGGCGGAGCGTCGTCTTAACTCTGCAGAAGAAAATCTTGTTCGTTTAAGAGATATTATGGGCGAACTTGAAGAACGCGTCGGTCCCCTTGCTGAACAAAGCAAAAAAGCCAAAAAATTCATTGAATATTCAGGAGAAGAAAAGAACCTTGAAATTGGTTTGTGGTTAGGTAATCTTGAAAACCACAAGGAAAAATTAAAGAATCAAGAATACAAAATTGACCTTGTTACTGCTCAGTATAATGAGGTTAATAATCGAATTGAAGAGATTATAAATCAATTAAATGAAATGTCCGAAGAAGCCCGTCGAATGACCGTTTCTATGGATAACGAACGCCGTACCGCCTCTGAAATGGATGAAACCGCCCTTCGCCTTGACGGTCAAATTGCGGTGTGTGAAAATAACATTTTCCATAATGAAGAGAGTATCCGACGTATTGATGAACAACTCAGCGAAGAATCTGAAGGGGATGCATTAATAGACCAAAAAATTGCTTCTCAAAATGAAGCGATTGAGGAGAAACTTAAAGTGGTTGCCCTTCTTAAAGAAGAACTTGAAGTGGCATCCCTGCAACTTGAAGAACTTCTTTCAAGAACCTCTGATTTTTCCGATAAAGAGCAACAGTTGAATAGAGATATCCTTGAAAATGCAAAGAAAATATCCGACTTTGAACTTAAAGAGGCATCGGCAAATTCCTCCATTCAAGAAATTTCTGCAAGAGCGGATAATATTGAAGAAGCCATTGAAGCAAAGAGGGCAGAGGTGACTAATCTCACCGTCGAAAAAGAGGCGCTGCTACAAGATTTATCCCACTGTGAAGATAAAGTGAATGAGTGTGAAAATTCCGTTAAAGGAATGATGCTACTTATTAATTCCGCGGAAGAAAAGGTGGAAAAACTCAAAGCGGAATACGAAAAATATAATTTTGAACATCAAGAACTTTTAAATCGTGCAAAACTTATGAAGGATTTAGAAAACTCTCTTGATGGTTTCCCCAATGCAGTTAAAAGCGTTATGAAGGAAAGCGAAAGGGGTATGCTTAAGGGTATCTGCGGTCCTGTATCCCGCCTTATGACGGTTGATAAGGAATATTCTATAGCCATTGAGGTTGCTCTTGCAGGTGGTGCTATCAACGTTGTAACCGAAACCGAAGAGGATGCCAAACGTGCTATCAGTTATCTTAAACGAGAAAACGGTGGTCGAGTAACCTTCTCGCCTGTAAATACTGTTAAACCCCGAGAGTTTAACGAAAAGGGGCTTGAGGATTGCCTTGGTTTTATAGGTGTTGCTGATACTCTCGTTAAGGTAGATAAGAAATATCGTAACATTTTATCCTCTCTTCTTGGTAAAATTGTAGTTGCTGATACCCTCGATAATGCAGTAGCGATTGCAAAAAAACATTCGTATAAATTCAAAATTGTTACCTTGGATGGTCAGGTAGTAAATACCGGTGGTTCTCTTACAGGTGGTTCCTTTAACCGTGCTACAGGTGTTCTCAGTCGTAAGGATGAAATTGACCGACTTGAACAACGAGCAGAGAAAGCCCTTGAAA
>JAZQJN010000179.1:0-5771 GCA_045541655.1 Acutalibacteraceae bacterium | reverse complement strand
TCCCCGGCGTTTTGTGGGAAGATTATCTCTGTGACGGATACGTAACTGCCGTTCAGCAAAAGGAAATGAAGTTCTTTGCAAAGAAAATCAAGGAAGCCCTTGATACTCCCGAAGGAAAAGCTTGGCAAAATGCCAATACCGTAAATCCCAAAGAAGCAGTTGCAAAATCCCTTGGTGTAAACAGTTTCGACTCCGAATACGTTGCATCCTTAATTGAAAAGTGTAAGGCAAACAGGAAATAAACAAAAGCGGAATACATCTTTTATTTTTATTGACAATTAAAAAAATAGGTGTTATAATGCACCCATACGATGAATATGTGTAAGTAGGTTTTGCCTCCCGTTTTTCAGAGAATAGGTATCGTCGGTTGTGAGTACCTTAAAACGGTGTTTAACTGAATTTCAGCATAGGAGTATCCTGCGAAAGCCGAAGGGTATAAGCAGGGTGACGTGCCACACGCCAAAGGCACTGAAAGTGCGGAGTATTATTCCGAATTTGGGTGGTACCGCGGATTGTATTTTATCCGTCCCTTGTCTAATGACCGGGGACGGTTTTATTTTGCAAAATTATCAATGTATATATAGAAAGGAAGAACGGAATGTCAGACAAAACTATGGAAGTCAAGGAATCCTTTGGTGCGGCTTTATCACAAGTGAGCACTATGGAAGAACTTGAAAAACTGCGTGTTGATTACGTAGGTAAAAAAGGTTTGGTTACCGACCTTATGAAGGAGATGAAAAATCTCTCTAATGAGGAGAAAAAGACCTTTGGTCAAAAGGTAAACCTGCTCAAAAATGAAATTGAAGGTCAAATTGCCGAGAAGAGAGAAGAAATAAAACAAAAAGAGATTGAACTCGAAAACAGCCGTATGCCCGAGTTCGATATATCTGTTCCCGCCAATCTTTCCCGCGGTTCATATCATCCCATAACCTTGGTGCAAAGAAGATGCGAAGAGATATTCAAATCAATGGGCTTCACAGTAGAGGATTACAGCGAAATTGTAACCGACTACGAATGTTTTGAGTCCCTTAATATTCCCAAAAACCACCCCGCCCGTGATATGCAGGATACCTACTATCTCGAAAACGGTCAACTTCTTAAATCCCAGACCTCTGCCGCTCAAAACGCTATCTATAAAAAATACAAGGATGCCCTTGTAAATGAAGGTAAACCTATTAAGGCAATCTTCCCCGGCAGATGTTTCCGTAACGAAGCCACCGATGCCTGTCACGAAAACACCTTCTTCCAGATGGAAGGCGTTATGGTGGATAAGGATATTTCTATATCCAATCTTATATTCTTTATGAAGACAATGCTTTCCGAGGTATTCCAAAAGGATATTAAGGTTCGTCTTCGTCCCGGCTTTTTCCCCTTCGTTGAACCGGGATTTGAACTTGACATCAGTTGCCTTATCTGTGGCGGTGAGGGATGCCCCTCCTGCAAACACAGCGGATGGCTTGAACTTTGTCCCTGCGGTATGATTCATCCCGAAGTGCTTAAAGCAGGTGGTATCGACCCCGAAGAATACACCGGTTTTGCATTCGGACTTGGACTTACCCGTCTTGCTATGATGAAATACGGGGTTAAGGATATCCGCGACCTTAACAGCGGTTCCCTTAAATCCCTTTCACAATTCACCGAGGATAAATAAGAGGGTAACGAAACGCATCCAAACTCGCCTTAAAAGGTGTAATTTTGGTGTTTTTCAGTTTATCGGATTTGAAAACCGCGAGGTTTCCTACATCCTCTGCACCAAAAACCCCTCAAAATTCCATCCTTTTAAGGTCTTTGGAGTTTCTACGAGGAAAATTTTTGGTTGTGTGCGACAAAAACGCAGCTGACCCTTTGTGGGTTAGCGAGTATTTAAACAATACACGGGCAAAAATTTGCCCGTAGAAACCGGGTTCGGATGTATTCCGTTACCCTAAAGGAGAATAATTATGTTTTTATCAATGAACTGGATATCCGACTTTGTTGATCTGTCGGGACTTAATAAAATGGACCTTATTGCAAAATTCTCCCTTTCTACCGCCGAGGTTGAAAACGAGATATTCTTTAAGGGAAGCGATATCAGCGGTATCGTTGTTGCCGAAATTTTATCGGTTGAAGATCATCCCAAATCAAAGAAACTCCATCTCTTAAAGGTGGATGCAGGTGATGAAACCCCTTACGACGTTGTTTGCGGTGCTCCAAACGTTCGTGTCGGTATGAAGACCGCCTTTGCGAAACTTGGTGCTCAGGTGGGCGAAATCACCATCGCTCCCAGAGAACTTGCAGGATACACCTCCTTTGGTATGTGTTGTTCCGAAAAGGAACTTGGCATTTCTGACAGCAACGCAGGTATTATGGATATCACCGAAGACGTTAAAAACGGTACCGATATCAAGGAACTTTATGAAATCGACGATATTATCTTCGAGGTAGATAACAAGTCCCTTACCAACCGCCCCGACCTTTGGGGACACTATGGTATCGCCCGTGAGTTTGCCGCTATTGCGGGTAGAGAACTCAAGCCCTTAGACGTTGCCGACCTTACCAAATACGATTCTTTAGAGAAGGTTGATCTTAAAATTGAAGATCCCCTTTGTCAAAGATATTCCTGCCTTAAATTCCAGAATATCAGCAGAAAATTAAGTCCTATGAATATGCGTATTCGCCTTTTCTACTGCGGAATGAGAGGACTTAACTTCCTTGCCGACCTTACCAACTATCTTATGCTGGAAATGGGTCAACCAATGCACGCTTTCGACTCCCGTAAGGTAGAGAGCATCCGCATTAAGCGTTTCGATAAACCCTTCACATTCACCACTTTAGACGGTGTCGAAAGAGATATCGATGAAAACACCCTTATGATATGCAACGGTGATACCCCTGTGGCTATTGCAGGTATTATGGGCGGCCTTGATTCCGAAATCGTTGAGGATACCACATCTTTAACCCTTGAATCCGCCACCTTTGATGCTGCATCCATTCGTAAATCCACCGTTCGCCTTGCACATCGTACCGATGCATCTATGAGATACGAAAAATCTCTCGACCCCGAAATGACCGTAACTGCCGTTGCCCGTTTCGTTAAACTTCTTACCGATTATGATAACGGTGCCGAGATTATTTCATCCCTTACCGATGAATATGCCTTTAAATATGATGATGTAAATCTCACCTTCGATAAAAAGTTTGTAGATAAATACACAGGTATCGAAATTTCTAACGACACCATCATCAAAACCCTTCGTGCCTTGGGCTTTGAGGCAGATGTAGAGAATGATAACTTCACCGTTAAGGTTCCCTCCTTCAGAGCCACCAAGGACGTTACCATCAAGGCGGATATTATTGAAGAAATCACCCGTATTTACGGATACGACAACTTCGATATCAACACCGCAAAGGCACCCCTTTATCCTGTTCGTGCCGACGTAGAAAAGACCGATGAAGATAACATTAAAGATATCCTGGTTAAGAGATATTCTCTCCATGAACTTCATTCCTACGTATGGCAATACTTCGATGAATATAAACAACTTGGCATTGAGGTAGAGGAGAACGTGGAACTTATCAACGCCACCAACCCCAACATCAAAACCATTCGTAATTCTATTGTTCCCACTCAGCTTTGTCAGGTTAAATATAATACGGGATATGCATCCGACTTTGGTGTGTTTGAAATCGGCAGAACCGTTGAGGGTCTTAATGCAGAGGGTATGTGTGATGAACACAAGAAACTTTGCATTACCCTTTTCAGCAAGACCAAAGAAATCGAACAACTCTATTTTGAACTCAGGGATATGTTGGCAGTGGTTACCGATGATATTAAACACCGCACCCTTACCTTTAAAAAGATAGAGGCAACCCATTCCTATCAGCATCCCAAGAACTTAAACGAGATTTATTGCGACGGTGTAAAACTGGGTTGTATCGGTATTGTAAATTCCGTAGTTTCCAAGAAGATAGATAAGAAGGCAAGTATTGTATTTGCAGAAATTGACGTAGAAGAATTTGCAAAGATAACCAATGCAAGTATCAGTTACGAAGAACCCTCCCGTTTCCCCGGAATTGATATCGACCTTTCCTTCCTTTCAAATTCCTTTGCTCCTATCAACGAGGCAGTAAACAATGCAAATTGTCCCCTTATTAAGGGCATCGACGTTACCGACATTTACGTTGACGAGAGCGGAAAATCCATCACGGTTCGCCTTTATTTTGCTCATCCCGAACGTACTCTTACCAAAGAGGAAGTTTTAGAGGTTGTAAACGGTATCGTTGCCGACCTTGAGGGCAAAAACATTAAACTCAAATTCTCATTTACAATCTAAAAAAAGAGTACGGAGAAATTTCTCCGTACTCTTTAACTTTTTCCCTTTGGTTGACTTATATATTTGTGTGTGATATAATTATTTCTGTTATCAGTATGAAAAAGAAAGTCGAGGGAAAGTAAATGAGCAAACATGTTTGTATTATGACCAGCGTTCATCCCGCTGATGATTCCCGTATATATGAAAAACAAATAAAATCCCTTGTGAATGCAGGGTATAGGGTTAGTTTTGTCAATCCCTTTAAGGATGGGATTGATGAAAACGGTGTGGAATGTATCAAGGTGGATGTCCCTCGAGGTACCCGTACAGAAAGAATAAAAAAAGGACCCGAAATGGTCTTTGAAGCCGCCATCAAAACAAAGGCGGATATTTATCATTTCCACGATCCTGAACTTCTTCGAATTGGCCCTAAACTTATGAAGTATGGTAAGGTAATATTTGATTCTCACGAAGATACTGTACTTCAAACTAAGTCAAAACATTGGATACCTAAGCCCCTTAGAGGTGTGTTATCCAAAATGTATGCAATGTACGAAAAATCAAGTGCAATTAAAATATCGGCTATTATAACCGCTACCGAGAATATTAAAGAGACCTTTGAAAAATATGGATGTAAAAATATCACCGTAGTTAAGAATTATCCCATTCTTAAGGAATTTGCCATTACCAATGCACCGAAAAAGCGACAGGTTTGCTATGTGGGTGGTATTACCAAAATCCGTGGTATTCAGGAAATGGTGGATGCAATAGAGGATACCGATATCCGCCTTGCCTTGGCGGGAAGTTTCGATACCGAAGAACTTGAAAAAACGGTTAGAGCATCGAAGGGCTTTGAAAATGTTGATTACTTTGGCAAGGTGGGTAGAGAAAAGGTGGCCGAGATTTTATCGGAATCGGTGGCGGGACTTGTAACGCTTTATCCCGAACCGAACTATATAAACTCTCTGCCGATTAAGATGTTTGAATATATGGCGGCAGGTATTCCCATAGTTTTCTCGAATTTTGAATTTTGGAAACAACTTGCCATGAAGGATGAAGATTCCG
This sequence comes from Acutalibacteraceae bacterium, assembly GCA_045541655.1. GTDB lineage: Bacteria > Bacillota > Clostridia > Oscillospirales > Acutalibacteraceae > UMGS1484. The sequence continues at coordinate 414 of JAZQJN010000179.1, read as the reverse complement.
TTTGTGGAATTGCGGTTGACGGACAAAATGTTGAAGAGATTAAAAATGCTATTCAGTATATTTTTGATCATCCCGAAAAGGCAAAGGAATGGGGCGAGAACGGTATTCGTCTTGCTAACGAAGTGTATAATTGGAAAGCGGAAGAAGCAAAACTTCTTGCCCTTTATAAAGAACTGTTAGGAGAATAATATTTTCAAAAAATGTGTTGATAAATTAAAATAAATGTGATAATATATCAAGGTTGAAAAGGTGGAGATATAACTGCCTTTTCAATATATGCGGATATGGCGGAATTGGCAGACGCGCTAGATTCAGGTTCTAGTGAAAGCAATTTCATGCAGGTTCGACCCCTGTTATCCGCACCAAAAAACTCTCGTTCTTTTGAACGAAAGTTTTTTCTTTGTTTTATATTCT
>JAZQJN010000178.1:0-3113 GCA_045541655.1 Acutalibacteraceae bacterium | reverse complement strand
TGAGTATCTTTTTTATTTGTTTTGGAGGTGAACAACTTGACCGATAAAGAATTATTTGAAATTGCCGAAAAGGCAAAGGAGTATTCCTATTCACCCTATTCAAACTTCAGGGTAGGAGCGGCTCTGCTTTGCGAAGATGGTAAGGTGTTCACCGGAACAAACGTTGAAAACGCATCCTTTGGTGCAACCGTTTGTGCCGAAAGGGTTGCCCTTGTTAAAGCGGTTTCAGAAGGATATAAAAATTTCACTAAAATCGCAATATCGGCAGATAAAAATCCCTGTTCCCCTTGCGGAATATGTCGTCAGTCTTTAGTGGAATTTTCCCCCGATATGCAGGTTATATACACATCCCAAGAGGGATATCTTATAAATAAAAATCTTAAAGAATTATTATTGGATAACTTTGTTTTGTAACTTTGAAAGGAGTTTCTTTATATGTGTGAAAAGAAAAAGTTTTACATTACCACCGCAATAGCATACGCTTCAAGCAAACCTCACATAGGCAACGCTTATGATATTGTTTTGGCCGATATGATTGCCCGTTACAAAAAAATGATGGGCTTTGACGTTTATCTTATGACCGGTTCTGACGAGCATGGCCAGAAAATTGAAGAAAAAGCAAATGCAGCAGGTATCACACCTAAGGAATACGTTGATAATGCAGCTTCCGTTATCAAATCCGTATGGGATAGTCTTAATACCAATTACGATAAATTCATCCGTACCACAGACGATTATCACGAAAAAACCGTACAGAAAATCTTTAAAAAGCTTTACGAACAGGGCGATATTTATAAGAGTGAATATCAGGGCAAATATTGCGTACCCTGCGAATCTTTTTATACCGAATCTCAGTTAATAGACGGAAAATGTCCCGACTGTGGCAGAGAAGTAATTGATTCTAAAGAAGAAGCATACTTCTTAAAGCTTAGCAAATATCAAGACAAGTTGCTTGAGTACTACGAGCAAAACCCCGATTTTATTAAGCCCGAATCCCGCAAAAACGAAATGATAAATAACTTTCTAAAACCGGGCCTTTCAGATTTGTGTGTTTCAAGAAGTTCCTTCAAATGGGGTGTGCCCGTAAACTTTGATGACAAGCACGTTATTTACGTTTGGATAGATGCACTTTCCAACTATATAACGGGTATCGGTTACGATACCGAGGAAAATTCCGACCTTTACCGCAAACTTTGGCCCGCAGACCTTCACGTTATCGGTAAAGACATTGTTCGATTCCATACCATTTATTGGCCTATTATTCTTATGGCTTTGGGTGAACCGTTACCCAAGCAGGTATTAGGTCACCCGTGGGTGCTTGTGGGCGAAGATAAAATGAGCAAATCCAAGGGTAACGTTGTGTATGCGGATGACCTTGCAAAACGTTTTGGTATAGATGCTGTACGTTACTATCTTTTGAGTGAGGTTTCCTTCGCACAGGATGGAACCTTCACCTACGAAAACTTTATCAATAAGTTTAATACCGACCTTGCAAACACCTTAGGTAACCTTGTAAATCGCTCGGTTGCGATGACCAATAAATATTTTGAGGGTAAGGTTGCTTTTGGCGAAGGAACAGAAGAATACGATAAGGAACTTATATCCGAAGCAAACAAGGCAATTGAAAAATACAAGAACCTTATGGATATTTACCACAATGCCGAAGCGGTTGATGCAGTTATGAGTTTTGCAAAGCGTTGCAATAAGTATATCGATGAAACTACTCCCTGGGCATTGGCAAAGGACGAAGCAAATAAAGACCGTCTTAACACCGTGCTTTATAATTTACTTGAATGCATCCGTCTGCTTAGCGTAATGTTATCTCCCGTAATGCCTCAAAGCAGCGACAGTATTAAAACCCAGATTTGCTGTGAAAATACCGACCTTTGTTTTGGTGCGGTTAAGGAATATTCTGTAGGCACAGCCACACCTCTTTTTGCACGTTTGGAAACCGAAAAAGTTTTGGCAGAAATTGCCGCCGAGCAGGAAGCCAATAAACCCAAAGAAGAAAACGAAGATAAAAAGAACGTCGTTACCCTTCCCGAAATCGGCATTGAAGATTTTGCAAAGGTAGAACTCAGAGTAGCAAAGATTACCGCCTGTGAACCGGTTAAAAAGGCAAAGAAACTTCTCAAACTCACCCTTGATGATGGCACCAACACTCCCCGCACCGTTGCATCGGGAATAGCCCTTCACTACACCCCCGATGAACTTATCGGCAAAAAGATTATATTGGTAGCCAACCTTAAACCCGCCGTACTTTGCGGAGTAGAGAGTGCAGGAATGATTCTTGCCGCCACCGATGATGATAAGGTCAAGGTTATCTTTGTGGATGACTCGGTATCTGTAGGCAGCAAAATATCTTAAACTAAACGAAAAAATGCACGGACAGTTTTTTGTCCGTGCATTACCCAATATAAGGAGTATAAAATGGATATAGTAAAAGCACTTTGTCAGGAATTTGCCGTAAAAGAATGGCAGGTAAATGCAGTAACAGAACTTTGGGATGACGGTAACACCGTTCCCTTTATTGCCCGATATCGTAAAGAAGCCCACGGCTCTTTGGATGATCAGATTATACACGATATGACCGAGCGATTGACATATCTTCGCAACTTTGAACAAAGAAAGAACGAGATATTTGAGGCAATTACCGCAGGTGGAAATATGACCGATGAGATTGCCATTGCCCTTGAAAATGCAAAGACGTTGTCGGAACTTGAGGATATTTACCGCCCATTCAGACCTAAACGTCGCACCCGTGCCACCGTTGCAAAGGAGAAGGGTCTGGAACCCTTGGCAGAAGCAATCTTTGCACAAGAGTCAAACTGCAAATATCCTATTGAAATGGCAGAAGAATACATAAATGCCGATTTAGGTGTTGAAACCGCCGAGGATGCATTAGCAGGGGCTCTCGATATCATTGCCGAAAATATATCCGATAACGCCGAAATCCGCCGCCGACTTCGTAATCTTTTCACCGTTGTGGGCATCATTACGGTAAAAGCCACCGATGAAGAGGCCGAGAGCGTATATACAATGTACTACGATTTTTCGGAGCGTGTTGAAAAGATAGCCGACCATAGAGTCCTTGCTATTGATAGAGGTGAAAA